>NZ_JFAN01000022.1:0-92417 GCF_006408855.1 Bifidobacterium sp. UTBIF-68
AGATACCCGAGCCACTGCGTTCGAGATGACGCTGCCGTTGAGATTCCGGTACGTGGCGAGTTTCACGCGCGCGTCATCATCGTTGCCTTCGATGGTGAAGCTGACACCCTTGCCGAGACGCTTCTGCAAGTCCTCGGCCCGGACCATCTTCTCACGCGCGTTGTCGATGCAATCGAGAATCCACTGAATCTCCTTGTCACTGAGATTCAGCCAGCTCAACGACTCCCTGACAGCATCGAACCGTTCCTCGGCGGAACCCTCCCCGTTGAGCAGCCACCTGTAGGTCTTCGGCTCCATGCCCAACGCTTCAAGGTTTCCCTGAACATCTAAGATCTCCCATTTCGCGTTGCCCTCGGCATTGAGCAGAAGCATGATCTGCTTCCTGTCCAAACCGCTGAGCTCCAGCAGGTTCGTGAGGTCTTCGATCTTCCCGGACGCGAGATCGTCCGCATCCAACGTGGATGTGTACGTGCCTTGCGCGTTCTCCTTCGCATACTGCTTCGCCCAGTCGATGGTCACAATGGCCGGGTCGCCGTCCGCATCCAATACGATGGTGTGCTTGCCGTCCGACAGTTGCTGGACCATCGAAGACAACTGGTCTACATCGATTTTCCCGTTGACCACAGCCTGCATCAGCATGGTGCGGATCTGCGAGCGTTGACCGTCCGGGAACAGGACCTGCACCAAGTCGATATACTCCAGCAGGTCGGCTTGGGCCTGCTGTTTCTCCAACTCGATCTTCGTCCTCACCGTGTCCGGGGTCATCAGCAGGCTTCGAGCGTAATCGGCGGCACCGGCTGCATTGTTGGACAACTGGTTGGCCGTGTCACCGAGTTGGCTGCCTAACTCGGATTGCTTGCGGTTCACCTCGTCCACGCTCGCGCCGCTCTCGATCATCGCGTCGAGATACGAGTTCGCGTTCGTCACCAACGTGGTCATCGCGTCGGACGCGGTACGTCCCGCTTCGGTCGACATGTCGAAGCCGGTAGCCATGTCCACCCATACGCGCTGACCTTGGGCGGCGAGCTGGTTCACCTGTTGGATGGTGGACTGCATGCCTTCCAATATGCGAGCGTAACTGGAGGACGCGGACGCTAGACTGATTCTCGCGCTGCGTTCCTTGTCCAGCATGGACGTGAGCTTCTGGGAAGCCTGCGCCTGCAACTGGGTTTTCTCGGATGCGTCGGCCAACGCGAGGGAAACGCTTTGGATGGACTGGCCCTGATTCAACAGGCTGTCCACCCAATCGTCGCCCTTGCCTTGCGCTTGCGCGGTGGTCTTCAACAGGTCGATCTGCTGTTGACGGTATTCCTCGAGCTTCTGCGATGCGACTGAAGCTGCGGAACCGTTCTTGCCCATGACCTGACTGGTGTCAAGCGTGACCGTGTCGGTGCTGGCGATCTTGTCGAGCCGGTTCTTCATCTGCTCGTACTGTTTGTTCGTGCCAGACGCGGCGGTCGCGGCATCCTCGGAGCTGATGCCCAAGGTCTGCAAAGCGTCCGACGCGGACTTGAAATTGTTCACCACGCCGATCGGGAGCGTGAATTTCTCCCACGAATCCCAATCCTCGCCCAACAGGTCTTTCACGGTGGCCGAGAAATTATCCAATCCCTCGGACGCCTTGCCTATCGCGCCCGGCGTGGCCTTCAACGCCTTGTTGAACGACTCCTGCCGTGCTTCCGCTTTCGCGATATGCTCCGAATAGGATGCGACACCGACCGAGATCGCGGACACGGCGGCGGTGATAGCCAAACCTTGAGGCCCGCCGAACGCATCCAATATGAGGGTTCCGGCGTCCTTGGCGAGACCGCCGAGATTTTTCAGCCTGCCGCCCACAGCGGAAACCATGGACCCCGTTTTTTCGGCGGAATCACCCGCGTTCCGCATGGCCTGCCCCCAACCGGACATGCCGGCGGTCACGACCACGGCGGAATCCGCTATCTCACTGGTCGCGTTCGTGAACGTGCGCAGTTTGGCTGCTGCCTGCTGTGCGCCCGCACCCGTCTGGGTGACGCTCGTGGTGACACCGCTCAACACGCCAGCCACCTGACCATTCCGCAATTGGGCCATCGCGGCCACCAGCTCGCGGATGCTCATGCTCGTGCCTTCGGTGGCGACACCCAACTGTTGCATCGTGGAACGGTATTGCAACGTCTGCTGGATGTTCTGCAACATGCCCATTTTCAGACTGTCTATCGCGGACTTGCCCGCACGGCCGAACGTGACCCACAATGCCGCAGCGGCCTTCACGGGTTCCGGCAACCGGTCGAACGCGTCGGCGACCGTACCGGTCACGGTGGCGATGGCCTGAAGCATGGGGGTGGCCGCACGCAAACCGGAAGCCAACGTGCCGCCGAACGTGTTCGACAGTTTGCCGACCATAGCCAGCAGGTCGGAGAACGCGGGTCCACTGTCGCCCACCGCGTCCATGAACTTCTGCCAGCCGGACGCCACATTGTCGGTGAACACGCTCATGCCGTCGCCGCTCGTGGCGAGCAGATGGCTGATGTTCTCCAACGTGGAGCCGACGATGACGCCCGCGTCCATGAACGCGCGGCGCACGTTCTCACGAAGCGAGTTCGCGTCCGCGCCGATATGCGAGAACGAGTCACGGACTATCGTCTGCGCCTCCTGAGCGCCGGTAATCCAAGCGCTGATGGTCGTCTGGAAGCTGACGCTGTTCACCGCCTTGTCGGCTTTGGCGACCGCTTCGGAGAATCCCTGCAACCCGTTCTCATACTGGGAGAACGCGCCGAACACGCCGGTTACGACGCCCTTGAGCGAACCAATGCTGCTACCCAAGTAGCCGGCCTGCTCCTTGACCTTGCCCATCGCCGCTTCGACACGAGTGTTGTCGGATTCGACAGTACGCGCCCACTCCGCGAACAAGGCCATGTTGTTGCTGATCCAGTTCGTCAACTGGGGTACGTACTGTCCGCCGACACGACCCAGCGAGGTGAGCGCATCCACTGCGGATTCGACGCCCGGCGTGAGATTACGCACGCTCATGGCCGCATGGTCGAGCATCGCGTTGATACGACCCGCCTCGTCCGCCTGCGAGACGATGTCCGCCATGCCAGCGGCCATACGACCCTCTTCGGCGGACACCTCACGCATGTTGCGGATGAAATCAGCGCCCAACGCGTTCGACATGCCGGTGATGGAGTCCGCAGCTTCATCCCAGAACGCGTTGCCCACGGACTCCTGCAAGTCCTTCAATTCGGTGTTCGCGAGCTTGAACCGGTCGGACGCGACCTTCGCCGCCGCATAAATGCCGTAGAATCCGGCGGCGACCGTACCCAACGCGGCGGGAGCCGCATACGCGGCCTTCGCTAGGGAAACGAGACTGGAGCCGGCACCGCCGACAGAACCGGCCAGATTCACCGCGCCCGCGCCGATGGCCGTGAACACACTGCCCAGCATGGTGAGCTTCGGCACCGTCGTATCCAACGAGTCCATGAGGTTCACAAGACGTTGGAACTGGTTCTCCACGCCCTTCAAACCGGTAGCGCCGGAGATCATGCCGTTGATGATCTTGCCCGCGTCCGTGCCCTTGAAGTTCGCGAAGATGTCAATGGTGCGGGGACGGGTGAAGTAGGCGAGGTGGGCTCGGGCCAGAGCGGTCTCCAAGTCCAAGTCCATCTTGAGCTCGTCGTTCTTGCGTTGGAACTCCTTCAACCGTTCCTCGGCATGTTTCATGTCGAGTTCGAGGTTCGCTTCGAGTTCGGGCGCAAGCTCCGGGTTCGCCTTGATCTGGGCTGCGACCTCACGCATACGGCTGATGATGTTCCGCTCGTCCAGTTTGAAATCAGCCGGAATATCCACCCGCGCGTGTTCCAAGTCGAACAGGCGTTCCTCAAGCCGGTCGGCATCATCCTGCCAGCGGGTGACACGCACCTCTATCTCATGTTGGCGGTCGAGTTTGCGGGCGAGCTCTTGGGCGTCCGCTAGGATCTCGCCGAACGACTTCTCCCATTCGGTGCGGTCGAGCTTCGCTTCCGCCTTGACCGGGTGTTTGGCCGCGTAATCACGGAAGTTGCGGAGCGTACGCATCGCATTGTTGATGCTTTTGCCCATGTCATCGAACTCGTCATCCAAGCCGATGCCGTATTTCTTGGCGCGGGTGAACTGGGTGACGAGTGCTTTGAGCTGGTCTTCCTGCTCGTTGAACAGGCGGGTAAGGTCGGCCACCTTGGTTTGGTGTTCGGTGATCGCTGAAGATGCAAACGCATGGTCGATACTCTTCTGCGCCTTGTTTACAGCACCGTATTGTTCGAGACTTGCCCCCATGGCTTTAGCGAGCATGTCGTGCGTGCGAGCGGTCTCGGACTCCGCTTCGCGCAGCTTGTCCAGTTCGGCGGCGGCTTGAGCGGAATCCGTTTGGAGGTTGCGTAGGAACGTGAACGGCCCCGACGATTCAAACGTCTGGCGGGATTGTTCGGCGGTCTGCTTCAACCCTTCGACCATCTGCCGTGTCGCGGCGGCGAACATGCTCTGGTTCTTCTCAAGGGTTTTGGCGACGCTATCATTGAGCGGCTTCAACGCCTTCTGCACGCTTTTCGCGGTCTTGTCCGCAGATTTGTCGAGTTGCGACAACTGCCGGTCGATGGACTGCGACAGCTTATCCGACTCGCGTTGGAGCCTCTGCAACGCCTTGACAGCAGCATTCGTGTTCCGCTCGTACTGGCGGATACGCTGGGACTCCACTTTGATGCGTTCGCGCGCAGACTTCGCCGCCTCCTTATCGCCGGAAGACTGCGCGGCGGCAAGGTCGGCTTGTGCCTTGGCGAGACGCTTCTGCGCCTGAACGGATTGCGCCGCACACGCGCCACGCTGCTTGTTCGTCCGGGTCACGGCCTCGGCAAGACGCTGTTCGTTCGCGATCTGCTCGTCGGTGAGCCGCTTCTGCTCGGCTTCGGTCTTCTCCTCTTCCGCACGGAGCTTAGCCCACTGTTCGGCCTGCTTGCCGGTCAGATTGTCAAGAACCTTCTGATAATCCTCATGCTTCTCGACAAGAGCCGCAGTCTTGTAGGCTGCGGCTTCCATCTCCGCCCCAAGCTTGCTCGTGGGAAGCGGCACATCAAGCGCGTCATGGGTTTTCGTCCACTCCTCGCGCACCCGCTTGTTGGCCGTGCCCCAATTGTTGCGCATCGTGTTCAAGCCGGCGAGGAACTTCGTGCGGCTCTCCTGCATGTCGGCCATGGTCTGCCGTTGCATGGCGCGCGACTGGCGTTCGATGGCGTCCATCTGCTGTGAGAGCTGATGCAACCCGGAATAGTCGCCGTCGATCCTGATGCTGTTGGTCAGGGTGCGCCCGTCCGTACGGGACGCCCACGCCTGATACCCCGCATCATTGACCTCCACGCCCACGCCCACCTGCGGGTTGCGCGTGTGCAGTTCGGCGTTGAGGATAGCCCAGAACCGGCTGGTGTCCGGGACGACATCGACACCGACCTTGCCGGCTGAATACAAACCTTCGGCCATGTTGACCTCCTGTGGGATGCCGCCTCCGTGCGGTCACAAATGCTTCATCATGTCAACGAACCCGTTGAAACTCGACGGTTTGAACGTGCGTCTGCCATTCGGATTCCCATCGACATGGCCGGGCGGTTCAATAAGATGCGGCTTCGTTTTGCCGTCGCCCAAGAACCGGGCCAGCAGGAACCGTATGATCTCCAACGTGTTCGACTGGTTCAACAGGAGCATCTGCAATTGCCCGTAACCTACAGGCGACAATCGCATGTTCCCGGCCTGCTCGTCGGAACCGTGGGGGAGTGGGTGATGCACGCTCACCCACGCCCGGTACAGGCTCCCCTCATACCCTTCCAGACCGTCCATCAACGCGCACAGCCATGACGGCTCATACTCGTTGAGGACGGTAGGCAGGTCGGGGAACGGGAGATTGTAGAACCGTTGGAAATCAGCCTGTACTTCTATTCGGCACTCGCGGAGGGTGTTTTCGAGTCGCTTGATTTTCCCAGTGCGTCCGCATAGAAGAACAGGAGCTGCGAGAACGTCACATACAGGTTGAACAGGGTACGGCCCTTCACCCACTCGTCCCACGTGTCCTCCGAGGGTGCGAGCGTACGGAAATACAGGTCCGAATATTCCACGATCTCAGCGAGAAGCAGCGTCGCCTCCCCTTCGTCCCACTCGTCGCCACGTTCGCCGGGCTTCTTGAAGAACCCGATACGTTCGAGTTTCGTGGACCGTTCCGCCACACGCTGACGGGTCACCTCGAACGCCGCCGACTGGGCTACGGTCATGTCCTTCGGCTCCACAAGCTGCGGAATACCCGTGAACCATTCCTGCCGGGCCAGTTCAGCCCACGTCTGAGGGGTCTTCGATTCCGTGGTTTCGGCCATGATAATTCTCCTATCGAAAAAGTCTGAAAAACTCCTATCTGAAAAACCATTGGAAGATCCCGGCCCGCGCGGATAGGAGGACACGCGGGCCGGGAGGAATGACATGGGGTCAGGCTACGGCCACGAACGACTCCGGGAAGAACCGGCGAATATAGTTCGCGGTGCCGTCCGCATTACGGTTCAACGCGGCGGACGTCTTCATGGTCACGTTGATGTCGTACTGGTTGAACGAATTCTGATTCAAAGTCGGCAGCGAGTCGAACGTGACATCCGTGTTCGGCAGCAGCATGCCGGTACGCTGGTTCGTGTCCGTGTCGGAGACGAGCACGAACAGGCTCTTGTTGGTGGGCTTCTTCAGAATCGAGAAGTCCACGCCACCGGAAGCCGCATCATCGACCGCATTGTAGGCGAGCTTGAACAGGTCCTTGTCGCCCTGCACGGAATGCAGCACGACAGTGCCCTTGGTCTCACCGTAACGGGTACGGAACGTGGGGTTAGCCCACGTCGCCATCACCGTCGAGTCACCGCCATCGATGTTGAACTCGGGCAGATTGTCCACGCTCATATGGCCGATGTTGAAGAACTGCGAGTCGCCGGAACCGAACGACTCCGTATCAACGGTGATGGTCGGCAGCAGAGCCTTGTCGATGAGCTTGTCGGGGTTGCCGATGAACACCGCGCCACGCGCAGCGGTCATCACATCATTGTCGTGGAAACCAAGTGCCATGACATTGTCCTTTCACTATGAGAAAACCCCGCCAATCGGCGGGGTTCGGAATATTGAAGTTGAGCCGTCAGCGTGGGCTGGCCGCTTGGATATGCTTCGTGGAACGCCATGCGACCACGCTCTTGGAAGAGGTCATGTCACCGGTGGACACGACCTCGAAACCGGGATTATCGACCAGACGGCCGATCTTCCCCAATATGGTGCCCTCCACATGAGGCCACATGGCGATGCACCGGTTCAGGTACGCGCACGTGCGGAACACCCGAGCCGGGTCACGACCCAACACGGTCAACGACAGCGAATAACGCCATATCCAAGCCTTCACATTCCAGTCCGGCTGTTCGGGCGCACCGCAATGGTAGAGAATCACGTCATGCGCGAGCAGGAGCGAATCGGTGACCGGGGTGACCTCCGGTTGGATGACCGGATTCAAATCACGTATCTTCCAGTCGATGCGGTCAAGCATGATACGGGTCAAGCCGACAGCATCCAACTGGTCGCGCACAGCCAGGTCACGCACATCAGACATATTTCGCCTCCGACATGATGAACAATCCCGGCATCCATGCCATGGGGGAGTGGATGCCGTACTTGTGTTCAAGCCACCTGTTGAAATAGCCGAACTCCAAGTGGGAGGCGATCTCCGGCACGTCACGCCCCTTCACGCTCATGACCACGGCGGTATGCGCGCCCCGGGCATGATGCGTGATGTCGATACGGTCCGCCACACTATTGTGCTTCGCGCGAGCGTCCGCCAGAGCCTTGGCCCTCGCTTCGATCTTCGCGCCCACCGGCATGGTGGCTTCCGCTCCGAACATGCGGGCGATGTCGATGTTCAACCGTTTCGGGTTTTTCAGTCTCACGTACCCCATATGCGGCTCCCCTCCGGGGGTGTGGGCGGCGTCACGACTGCGGGTCCGGCATGGCCGATGCAACGGGCGGTGATGTTCCAATGCTCCGCATCCTTCGAGGAATGCGCCATATGCATGGGCGGGCCATCCACCTCATAGCAGTCGTCGCCATGCCAGAACATCGTGTGGATGTCGCCATGCCATTCGGGGGCCAAGACGATAGCCAGCGAATCCTCACGCAGACCGCCATAACTTTGCGGTGTCGTGTCCTGAGCCCAGTTCTTCGAGAACGTGCTGTTCTTGTTGATACGCGGCTCGAACGAACAGTACGCATAGGATGTTTCCCCTGTCGGGACGGTGCCGGAACCATAAGGCGTGTCATACAGTTCCATCGGCTGCACCACGATCAGGTCACGATGCAACAGGTCGTCCGTGACACGCGGCTCCACATCCGAACCGTCGTACAGGTGGCCGCCGCCCATGTCGTCAACGTCCACATCGTCGTACAGGTGGCCTAAGTCCAGTGTTTCACCGGCCATACGCCACCTCACAATCCGTAGATGCGCTGAACTCCCACGCCTATAGTCCCTATGGGGCCCCGCCCGTCCGCATACCCGTCAAGCAACTGTTTTTCACGTTTGCTCACATACAGGTTCGGACTCGCGTCATAGCCGGGAGGGTTCGGCTGGGGGTCATGCTCCGTGTACGAGTAGTTGCCGTTCGATTCGGTTTTCAACCGGTGCCATCGCATGACGCGAATCACCATCGAACACACCACGTAGGCGAACGTCTCCTCGCTCAAATCACCCGACCGTAAGCGTGGCTCCGTGTTGCTGGACTCCGTGACCGCCATTTCGGCGGCGATACGGCATCGCGACAGAATCCACTCGTTCGGATACGAGCCGGCGAGACCGGGTTCGTCCAGCAGGTTGACACGCATCCATTTCAGCCAGTCGATTCCGGAGATGTCCGCCATGACGGCTCCTTACAGAACGTTGGCCTTGAACGTGCTGACTGCATCCTGAAGGATCGGCAGTGCGGTGCCGTTCACCCAGATGTCGTAGTTCGACGGGGCCTGATGGGAGACGAGAGCGCCGATAAGACCCTCGTTGACGGTCTTGTTGATCTCGTATTCCGCGTCCTGCGCTTCGGCGGTCGGCCCGTCGGCAGTGAAACCGAGTGTCGCGTCATTGTAGGAGGGGAACATGATGAACGTCTTATCCGGGATGAGCGCGGTCGTATCCACGTCCATCTTGAATCCGCCGTCCAGTTCCAGATCCTCATACATGAGGTCGATCATGCGCACGTCCGTGAGCCCGAGCTGCACGGCGAGCACGCTAATCACCTCGTCGCGGGAAAGACGCGTCTTGGAATGCTCGATGTCCATGCCGGAGATTTCGGTACGGAAGCTTTCATTCGTACGCAGCGCGTCGATGACCTTGGAGGTGGTGAGCACGGCATGCGGCACACGGCCCTTGTTCTTGCGCATGGTCTCAATCCATGCCTGAACGTCGGAAACCGGGTCGGATGTCGCATCATTCCACAGTTTGGCCGGAACCTGATTCTGCTGGCCGGCTGGACGTCCGAACGAGTAGGTGACGTTCAGACCGTACTCCTGAACGGTGATCTTCGCGTCCATCATCGCCTTGATACGTTCCAATTCGATGGTCACGCCAGCGGTCTGGCCGAGATGTTCGGTCTTCAGTTCGGCTGTGTCGTGGATGTACTGGGTGTCGTTCGCGTGCTTCGCCATGTCACGTTCGGTGATATGGTCCATGCCGGAGAGTGCGATGAGACCGGTGTGCTGTTCGGCGGTCTGCGACTTCATGGACTGGTGGCCGATCTCCGCGTCAAGCGCACGACGATGCATGGCCTTAGTCGCTAGGGTCGGCAGGTTCGGGGTCCATGATGCCACCCATTCGCCGTCGTTCGACTTCATGGGGAACACCTTGGAGAACGGGAGCATCCCATTCGCGTAGTCGAAGCCGGACTGGGCGATCTCGGTCGCTTCGCTCGGCGGGAAGATGTTCTTGTCTAATGCCATTGGATGTTTCCTTTCACATATGTGAAAGCCCGCCATATAGGCGGGCTTGTTGGATTAGGATGCCGTTACTTGGTGAGCAGTCCGGCGGAACGCAGGATGGCGAGAACCGAGTTCAGCTTCGCGGCGTTCGGGCACACGTTGTCACCAGTGGTCGGCGCGTCCGCCACGGCGGCGGCGGCAGCGGGCTTGCCGGAAATGTTCGCCCAAGTCGGAGCGGCGGGAACGGTCGGAATCACACCGTCCGCGATCTTGTCCTTGGTGACCGCCTTGGCCGCGATTTTCGCGGTCGTGACGGAACCGTCCGCGATGCCCGGTGCCGGAGCTGGCTCGGTGGACGCCTTGGCGGAGAGCGGGGTGACCACGTCTTCATCCACGTCGTAGAAGTCGCCCTGCCACACGGCATCGTCTGCCGGGACGACCGGCAGCTTCGACTTGATGATGTCGCCACGGTAGCGGAGCCCCACATACACGTCATCCACATCCCACCCCTGATAGGTGATGTTCACGGCGACGGTGGACTCGAGCAGGCCGGCGATGGCGGTCTGACGGCCATCGGTCGCATTCGGATCATACGGGCCATATGCGCCCTTGTTGTCACCTGACGTGATGAGGGCGAGCGGGATGCCGGAACGAATGTAAATGGTCGTGGCGTTCGGGCCGAGACCTGTCAGATACTTGTTCTTGAGTGCTTCGTCATCGACGTTGAACAGTTCCGGCACGAGGGTGACGGACACGACTCCGCCATCCTGTTCGCCGAAACGCCACTCGTTGTTCTCTTCAACGGTGGTGATGCCGGTGCCGTGCACCATTTCGTAGGGAATCGCCATGTCGGCTCCTTTCAGTTGGTCTTGTTGCGGTTGCGACGGCGCGCGTTCTGGCGTTCCTGGGAGCGTTTGTACGCGTCGCCGCGCTTTGGCTTAGGATTGAACTCACCCTGAGGGTTCTCAGCGAGGTCGAGCGTCTTGCGGGCGAGTGGGTCGCTTTTAGGCTTCGGAGCCGGCACGCCTGCGTTGATCGGGTTGAGTTTCGCGTATTGTTCCGCCCAAGCCGCGATCTCGTCAGGGTCGGTCTTGTCGCACAGGGTCAGGGCCTCGTCGGAAATCTGCGGGTACTTGTTCTTCGCGGTGAGACGCGCGTTGTCGGCGCGCGCCTGAGCGAGTTCGGCCTGAACCTGCTGCACCTGCTTGAGGTTAGCCTCGGCCTGCTTCTCGTTCTTACGGCTCATCGCCTTCCATTTGGCGAGCTCGTCGTCGGCTGTTCTGCCGGTGTCGGTCTTGTCTTCGGTCTGCGGCGAGTCCTGAGCGGGAAGCTTGTTCTCGCCCGTTTCGGGCTTAGCCTCTTCGGCCTTTGCGGTGTCGGCGGCGTTCTTCGGTTCTTCATTCAGGGTCATGCGCCCTGTCCTTTCGGTCAGGCGGCGAGCCCGAGGCTCGACCGCAGATAGTTGAGCCATGCCGTCTGATACGACATGGCCTGTTTCAGATGGGGGGACGGTCTGAACCTGTAGGCTCGTCCTTCGAAGTGGAATACGTCCTCTTCTCCGGTGTCCATCACGTTCCGGTAGTGGGTCAGGAACACGTTGGCACGCTCGTACATTCGGGTGAAGGCCGTGCGCGTCATGTTCAGGTCGGGGATGTTCCATTTCGGTGCCGGGGTGCCGTCATCGTATTCCCTGCGCCACTGCGATTGGGTGAGTATGGGGCCGATCTCACTGTGGTTGACGACCTCCACTCGCACGCTTTTCAGCCCGCTTGCGTTGGTCGTGCCACCTGCCTTCTTGTATATCCTGTCCAAATCCTCACGGTTCAGCCTGAGTCCGGGGTCATGTGATGCGGTGATCGGCATGACGGTGCATTTGCATAGGTTGTGCATGGGCAGGAGGTCTGCGGTGCCGTACACGTTGTTCGCGGCTACGACGCATAATCCGCATGTGCCAGTCTTGGACAGTTCCGGGTGGATGATTCTCCGGTATTTGCGGATGCCTGAACCTTGGAACCGTTTTGTGGCGGCACTGTTCATGGCGATCTGTCCGTCCGTGTTCGCGTTGTCGGTCAGCCGGTTCAACGCTGTGTCCAGCCAGATGTTCACAGCGTTGCCTGCGGCCTCGTCCAATCTGCCCCACGCTTCAGGCCTGATATCGGGGTTGCGGACTGCGATATGCCGATATTCGTCGGAAGGTCGGACGCTGACCGCCCATGGGTCGGTGTTGGCCCTCGTGACGATGTATTCAGGCACTTGGCCTTCCGCGTTCACTCCGGCCATTCCCAAGGCGATATCGGCGTAGGTGACGCCCAACCGGCGCATGGCCTTCACGAACGCGATCTGGTTCTGCGTTATCCATGCGCCGACCCCTTGGGTGATGGCGTCATTCCACCAGTCGGCGGGGTCCAACGACTTCCACATGTTCCATGCGCGTCGTATGAACTCGTCCACCAGCAGTTGCCGTTGCTGTTCCAGCACGGTCAACGCCTGTGTCGGGTCCGCCGCCATCACAAGCCTCCTGCCGTCAGAGTCTCATCGGGGAGCGTAAGCGAAGATCCCAACGCGTCATCCAAAGCGGGGGACGACTGTTGCGAGGTCTTGCTGCTGACCAGCGTGTTCTCCCGGCTCAACGCGGTGGCGAACGCCGTATCCTGCAAGTCCTGCATAGCCTCGGCTATATCCATCTCGCTCATGTTCAGGAACCGTCGCATGATCGTCTTGACCGGCAACAGGCCCTTCACGTAGCTCGCCGCCTGCGCCTGATCCAAGTCTGATGGTGTCTCGACCGGCTCCCACATCGTCTCGAAACGTTCTGAATATGCGTCGCCGTCCGCGTTGGATGCGGTCAACGCCATCTTCAGCAGAAGCACGAACGCATCGTTCGCGCGCGCGTTCATGTCCTGAACTTTGAGCCGCAACATACGCGTGGTGAGCTTCGCACCTTCCGCGCTACCGGACACGTCAGGGCTGAGAATCGACAGCGGTGTGCCGGAAGCTCCGGCCAACTGTTTGATGTCCGTGTTCGCGGCGGATATTATCGGCGTGATGTCAGTGGCTGAGCTTTCGCCCATCTTCGCATCTTTCGGCATCAGCCAGAGCGCTGCGGGGCCAAGCTCGAACATGGTGGAATAGTCGATCTTGTCGCCTGCTCGCGCACGCCCCGCTTTGACGGCGGGGTCCTGCTTCGTGTAGTACTCGGGCAGGTCGCCGGACACCCAGCGTTGCTTGAACGCCTGCATCTCCTGTATGCAGAACCGTTGGAATCTCTGTTGGTCGATGGCGCTCAACGTGCGTATATGCGGCTCGAATTGGCCTCTGCCGGTGGGTGTCTTCAATTGGACGACCGGCAAGCACTGGCATTTCGCCGCGAAGTCGTATCCGTCCGAGGAAGCCGCTCCAGTCCATTCGAACGTGGGTTCCAGTCTGGGTCGTTTCTGGCTGTCGTTGTTCGCCATCTCGTAGATGGCATCTTCATAGTCGGGGGAGTCTGTCGGCAGCGAGCGTGATTCCGATTCGCGTCGCGCCACACGGGAATACACGTTTGCGACCGTGCCATCGTCATTGCGGGTCAGACGGTAGAGCGTGATGTACTCCATGCCCTCGTCCGCATTGTACGAATAGAAGATGGCAGCGTTCTTGTCGTCGGACACGACCGTATCCCACGGGCTGAGCCGTTTGATGTAAGCCGGGTTCGGCACGTCGGTCACCGCAGCGTAGGCGGCTCCATACAGGGATGCGTCGCGCAGCATGTTCAATGATTTCAGGTTCATGCCGGATGACTGCCACATGTCGTCCGCGTCAGTGGAGCGCATCGTCTTGTCCGCCACCAGTCGGAAACCCGTGGGCTTCTGCGATGTGATGACCGCGTTCGCGATTGTGCTCGCCAAGTTCATCGGGCAGATGTCCACGAACCTGCGGTAAATCTGCGAACTGGTCACGTCCATGTTGCGCGGCACCGCTTTCGTCGGCACCGTCTCCTTGCCGTCGTAGAACGTTTTCAAAGTGCACAGCATGGGGATACGGTTGACGAGCCGGTTGGCGAGGCGTGTCAGTACAACGCCGTCGCCGCCCGGCTCCGTGTCGTCCGGTATCAGCGATTCCAATTGCGCCATGTCTCACCAACCTCTCTGATAGTCAACACGAGTGACGTGCGTGCGTGTGCCGATATCCCTGCGATTGCTTGACAGGTAGCGGGTGCGAGCCATGTAGGCGAGCACGCCCGCTATGCAAGCGTCGATCTTCAGCGGACTGTTCGGGGTCTCCTTGTACACCATGTACTGGGGTGAGCCGTCCGGGTTCGTCCTGCGGAAGTCCCTGCGTCGCGCGTTGCGCCAATGCGCCACGAAACGCGGGTCGGCCAGTAATGCGATATCGCCGATGACGGGTTCGTCATCATCGTCGGACGGCTCCCACTCCTTCGAGAACGCGGTATGCACATCCACGTATGCGGGCATCATCTGGTTCCGCTGATTCGTGTTCACCATCATCGGGTCCATGGGATTGCCCACAAGGTCGAGATGCGCGTAGTCACGTTCCCATCCGATGATCACGTCACGCCAATACGGCGGGTCCGCGAAGAAGCCGACCACGTTATAGTCGTCCAGCATCTCACGGGCGGCACGGTCGAACGCATCCACGTCCACACGCCAGTCGGCGGCTTCCGGGCCTTCGGGCTTCTGCTCCAATCTGATAAGGAACAGGAGGCCGTCACGCACCCGGCATCCGACAAGAGCTGTGGAATCATCGGACAGGGAGCCGTCGAAGCCAAGCGTGATCTCATCGTCCTCGCTGATGACCTCCCGCCATACGGCGGCATCATCCAGATCGGTGCCCTCCGGCAATCCGGCGAACAGGTTCACGGCGGCGAGATGCGAGGCGATCAACGGTTCCGCTATCCACGCATCCGAGACACTGGTCAACGAGTTCAGATAGTAGCGGACCGAATTGCCCACGTCGGATGCGGGGTCGAGGATATCCGCGATAGGACCGCGAATATCGAACCAGCCGTTTCTGGACGGGCCGGGCTCCACGCCGGGGGAGCGGAGCGTATACCCCTCGTCACTGCGCCCATGCTCGTCAACCGGCACGATACGGCCATCGGGCAGGATGATGTGATTCAACCCGTCAGGGCTTTTAGCCGCAGAACCATACGCCTCATACAAGGCATGTTTCAACTTGTCCGGCTTCGCCAGATCCTCGATGGGCAGATTGGAATACCTGTGGTCGAACAATGTTCGGGCGTCATGCTTCAACCGGCCTTCCAGCTCGTCATGCGCCGTCCGATACGTCTCTTCAGCCACCGAGTTCTCACCCGGCCTGTACATGGTCGTCGTCTCAAGAATCCACGGTTCCGCATCAGCCTTGCGTTTGGCGAGATTGCGTTTCACCGTATGATACATGGCCTTGAGCTTCGGCAGGGTCATCAGATGGGATTCGTCCACAGGGGCGAACGTCTGCTTGCCGCCATCCTTGGAGGCGGCACCCGACGTACCCGGTTTGATCGAACCACCCTCCGGCAGGAGGATGCGGGTCTCGCCCACATCCAGCCCATAGCCGCGAAGAGAGGCCAGCGGACCGTTCTCGCAATTGTATTTGATGACCTGATAGATGTTGTCCGTCTGGTCTTCCGCATTCGCAAGGCACAGGATGTTCGGGCCTTGGATGGGACGGCCCATAGGCTCACCCGGACGATACCTGTACGTCTGGCCGAGAAACGTGTACGTCTCCCCACCTTTCGCCCAGCCAAGAAAACGACACGGGCCAAGAGCCTCGAACAAGCTGATCAACGCGGCAAGACCGCTTTTGTTGCATCCCTTCGGACGACTCAAAAACACGTGGTCGAACCGACGCTCCCCATATCTGTCCAACGCATAGCAATATTGGATGAACTCCAAATATTCGGGACTGAAACGGTAGGGCACGTCATACGCGGGCTCGGAGCCTACAAGACAGAAAGATTGTATCCACCAACAGGCGATACGGCCAAGCGAGCGACGCAGATCATCCGACCCGAGACGGGGGATGATGTCGTGCATCAGTCACCGCCCATCACCGAATCGTATTGGTCCCAATATTCGTCCATGTCCATGGCCTGACCGGAATTACCCGAACCGGGGCCCACAGACAGATCATCCGGGGCTGGAGCGTCGAACTTCAACGCGGCACGATCTGCCGGCGAATATCCGATCTTCGCCATCCACTGGCGAACCTCAGACAGCATCTCCCACCGGTGCGTCTCGAAAAAGATGTTCAACGCGACCATCATCATCTCCGCGTAATCCCAATCCAAGTCAGTGCCCATACGCTGCGCCTGCGGGCTACGCCGCAGATTGTCCCACATAAGAAGCACCCTAGGATTCCACTGCTTGCTCACACCGTTACGATCCAAGCCAAGCAGATACGCGGGGTCACCGAGCTCGCGGCCACGAATCTTCCCGTCCGAACGCAATACCGGTATCTGGGATTTACTGGCCTTCCTTCCCTGACCTGCCATGAGCCACGCTCGCCTTCCGCCCGTTTCGGGCATCCTCATCCCCGTACGCCTTCCGGCTCCAACAGGAACGGTGAACGATAATACGATTCTTCAAAGTCAGTTCGCCGCCATCCTCCGGCGACACAATCCAATCGGGTACGCCGGCCATCCGATCCCAAGCAGGCAACGTCCTATCCAACAGTTCACCGCACAGGATGCACGTCTCAGGGCTTTTCGCCCACACATCATCCAGGGTGAACTGCTCCACAGGAACGCTCGGCATCTCCCGAGGCCGCTCCAGATGATAACTGCTGCGCTTCAACGGGGTAGGCTTCCGCTCCATAGGGAACTCGCTCCGCCGGCGCTTCCGGCACCATCTGACACGGCATCGAGCCGAACAGAACAGACGATCTTTGCGATCAGTCTCAAAGAACACGCCACACGCCAGACAAGCACGACTCATACGGTCACGAACCGGCCTGCCCGAATAACGACGGCAATCATAATGAGACCTGCACAAGCCCTTGGCATGTACAGGCTCGCAACAACCGGGAATCAAGCACTCGTCCGATAGGCCGGATGGGAATACCATGACTCCACCTCCCGGCGACGACGCTTCTTGATTCGCGCATCACCGCTCTCACGCGCGGTCTTCTGCTTATGGTGATACGAACACAACGCCTCAAGGTTCTCCGGAGAATCATCGTCAGGCTCACCATTCTCGGCACGATGAATATGATCGACCTCATTGGCGGGTAGCCAACATTTACGCCTGCCTCCTGTACGCCAATCGGTAACCCACCGCTGACAACGATGACTGTCACGCTCCAAGATCATCTTGCGCGTCCGCTCCCAACCGGGATTGAACCGTGCGCCACGACTCGAATTGAACCATCTCGACTCAGGCATGGCGCACACTCCTTATATATAAGGTGCCAGTGGGGATACGCGGCAATCACGCGAGCCAAAGGGATTGAAGCCAAAACAAGGCAGACACCCGCGACCCACCGACACCAAGGGGCAAAGGCCGGACTCGAACCGGCGACCGCACCCCGAAGGGCGACCATGCTCTAGCCAACTGAGCTACAATGCCCACGACCATGCTCACCGGACCAAGAAAACACACCCACATAACCGGTTACTGCTCTAAACCAATAATGCGGACAAAACAACAAGGAGCACGGCCACGGAATCGAACACGAAAAAAGGCCGGCAACCAAGCCAGCCCCTAAATCAATATTCAAAACCACCGGTATCATAACACACTCCGCGTTGCAATGCACGGTGCACGGCGTTGCACCCCTTCCAGGTCACCTCGTCGCACACGATGTAACGTTTCGTCCACTCACCAACCAGAAGAACATTCACAGGCAGAACCATTGGCCCAGCGGCCCCCACGCACACCTGGGGCGGGGCTTCCCCACGGGGGGTGATGTTGGTATTCGTTCTCATTTTTGTTTTGTGTTTTGGCGTGTCGTGTGGTACGCGCGTGTGGGCGTGCGCGGCTGTAGCGTCGTGGGCGCACGTGTTCGTACGTTTGTTCGTTAGTACGTTTGTTCGTGTGTACGTTTGTTCTATCGAATGTTTGTTCGATTGCAATTCTTATTGATAATTTTCTCATTAAGCCTTTTATTTATATATATAGAGTGGTGTGGTTTTTCGTGTGGTTTGCCGTGGGTGCGACACGCCGATAAAACCCAGTGTTTCCAACGATTTTGGAGTGGGGGGTAAATATCTCGATTTGCTATACGAACGTATACCGTGTATAGTCATAGTCAACAACAAAAACGAACACAGGAAACGAGGAAACAAATGAGCACCGAGACTAAGCGGAACACCGAGATACTGACAGTCGGACGCTGGACGCTGAACCTTATGGACGGCGAAAAATACTGGGCGTCATGCCGCGGGTCAGCTTGCGCAATCGCACTAGTCAGAGTCGTCCCAATCAACGGGCAACTCCATGTGCGAGTCATACCGCGCACGATCGATTACATCGATGGCCCGATGATTGATAACTGGGCCCGCGAAGTCGCGGAACTCACGGCATTCGTGCACGCGGCAGAGGGGTACCTCTCCGCACAATAATCCGACACCGACACAGCGCGGCCATAGTGGCCTGATTGGGTGCGAGTCCCATACCGCGTACTTAGTCCCCACTATCCAAACCTCATTGTGAGCGGCGGGTAGAGGCGTGGACATGATGATTGATAATTGAATAGTGCTGCCGAACGTCGGTCTATCCAGCGTAGCGAGTAAACCCAAGACATGAATTTGTCGGGCGGGATGAAAACACGTAAGACATGGATAGTAAAGGTACCGGCATTAGCCGAGCTTGGTGTGAGAGCTTGACTATGAGGATAGGTGAGCGGCTTACCGCCATGGAATTGGTGCCGCTAGTGACGTAAGCCATAGGATAGTGGAGCGATTGACGTGTCTCGCGTGGAAGCATCCTATGGGATAGCCCTGAGAGAAAACAGGGGACTGGGATAAAACCCTACGTTGCGATAGTAGAATTGGGCTCACATCAGCACAAAGCGAGGTGAGCCAAATGGGTTTAAGGGAGTTAAGACAGAAAAGAGGATTGACACAGCGCGAGTTAGCCGAAAAATCTGGCGTTCCCCATACGAGGATAGCCGCGACGGAAACTGGCGCTAGACCCATTGAGAATATGAGTCTCGGCACTGCTATCAAGCTATGTGACGCGCTGCGTGTGTCTAATCCTCGGAAACTGTTGGAGGCTGACATGCCGAAAGAAAACAGCGCCGGATAGGCGCGTGTGTGCCCTTTTACAAGGTTTTCGAATTGAGCCTGACGCGGCAAACTTGGATGATAGTGTAGCTCGTTGTGCACAGTTGGTGAGTTTCGAGCATCGTGACATTCTTGGATACTATGGGCACTTGGATAACGCTGACATTAACTCGCTTGTTAGCGAGTTGTCTAAGCTGAATGAATCAGATTTCATCCATCTACGTATTCACTGGTTAGGTGTGATTGCTGTTGTGACACGCCGATTTGCATACCCACGAATGACACGTTATGCTATCAATTATCAAGTTCAATCGAACGCGATACCCTCGCAAACATGAATCACGGTGGTGTTTCGTACATGCGGGTGATACATTAACGTGTCATAATGGTGTAGCCGAACAACCAAGCGAGGTGAACCATTGGGACTCAAACAACTACGCGAACGCGCCGGCTTGACGCAAGTCAAACTCTCGCAACAAACCGGGATAGCAAGGACGGTAATCAGCAGTTATGAAACCGGACGGCGAGACGAACGGAACATGACACTGGAAAACGCTTTGCGATTATCCCGTGCCCTTGGGTGCCGGCCTGATGAACTGACGGACGGGTATCCCGAATAAAAGAAATGCGGTTAAGAGACTGGACCTCTCTTAACCGCGTGCCAACAAAAGTAATCAGACATTTGAGGCATTGCTATTCTAGCACGTGCCTCACAAACGAAGTGAGGTAATCATGGAAAACTATGAGATCCGCGTATGGGTAGGCAACCTCGGGCGATACACCGAGGGCGATCTAGTTGGCGGCTGGATAACATTGCCGCAACCGGCCGAAGCGATCACAAAGTTCTTGCGAGATGTCGTCCAGGTGGACCCGGCGCATGAAGAGTACGCCATTTTCGACACGGAAAACGACGGCGCTTTAGCCGCTCTCGACTTGGAGATTGGCGACTATACGGACGTGTGGGAGCTGAACGTGCTAGCCGCCGCGCTGAAGTATGCCGGCGACATGCACCCGTATGAGGATGTGTGTGACGCGGTGTCGTTGGCGGCTGAACAGTGCGGAGCGGGGTGGCCGATCGACTACGCGAACTTGGCTATGCAAGTGGACGACATCGACTATACGCCGTTCCCCGACGCGGATGATTATACGCTGGACCAGCGGGGGAAGCTCGCATGGTCGTTGGTTGAATCGGGCGCGCTGCCCGAAATCAAGTCCATCCTCGATTCCCCATTGAGCGCATGCATTGACATGGAGATTCTGGGGCGTGACCTGCAACAGGATTACTATACGTCCGATCACGGGTACATGTCCATCTTCTCAAACATTCCATTGACTGACCGGTATACGATTCGCGAGATTGAGAGCATCATCACGCCCGATGATTGGGCCGGTACTTTGATCCCGACACGCGAACTCGCTGCCGCCTGACCTGACTCTCACAGCGTTGCGCGGCGCTGATAATACCGCGCGCCCATATCGGGCAATTCCCAAATTCATTCAACAGCACTAATGGAGGTGCATCATGTCTTACATTTACAGTATTTCCACGCCCGACGACGACGTGATGGACGACTTGCGCCGCGCCTATGAGGCGTTCGGCAGCGGGTTCGACTACGAACGTCTTGTTTCATGGGCGCGCGACAACAGCGACGGCGACGGTTGGGGCACGTTCTTCAACATCATTTCCCCCAACGTCATCGACGTTTCAAACAGCGCCTACTGTCTCGAGCAGCTCCGCACCATACATGCGCGCGTATCCACACACACGTGGGTGCCTACCGAGACGGGCTTCATGCTGGAGCTGTTCGACGACGACAGCACCGTCACCGAGGGCGCTGCGTTCATGCTCGGCGTGGAAGAGTTCATAGAACTTAGTTACCCGATCTTGGACGACGACGACTATTTTGAGCGCGAGGACAAATACCTACGCGACTATTTCACGGACGAACTGGCCGACAGGGAGCTTCCCGACGACGTGACCGTGGGGGAGCTTTACAACGCTTGGTATGACGCGACATGGCCTAACGACGAAGACTGTTACCTCGATCTGAATAAGGT
This sequence comes from Bifidobacterium sp. UTBIF-68, assembly GCF_006408855.1. NCBI lineage: Bacteria > Bacillati > Actinomycetota > Actinomycetes > Bifidobacteriales > Bifidobacteriaceae > Bifidobacterium > Bifidobacterium sp. UTBIF-68. The sequence goes on from NZ_JFAN01000022.1 coordinate 21,248, forward strand.
CCCCGAGTACATCGCGGCGGTGCGAGCCGGAAAGCTTCAGGCGGTGGCGTGATGTATCTCATTGATATTCAGCGTCACATCGAAGATTACATCACGAACTGCGGCTTCCCGGTATCCGATTGGGATATCGATTCGTGGACGGGCGCGGCACGCGACTACATGGACGCGGCTGGCATCGATTCATGCGAGGGTATCCCCGAGGATATCTGGACCGAGATGGCGATTCGTTTCGACGTGAGCGAGGCCAAATGACGCGCGCGCGTACCTGGCTGAGGTCTATCCCGCTGTTGGCGTCTGTCATCCTGTTGGCGGTTTTGCTGATCGTGGACATGACGCCGGATATCCCACCGTGCGCGAATGAGGACGGCAGCGGTCAAACCGGCTGGTGCTACTGGGATTCTAGCGCCCACGGGAACAAGTGGGGGACCGGCATCTACATCTATCGTGACGGCGAGCTTATCGACCAACGGTGAGCCAACCAAACGAATTCACATCACATCAATTCAATTCAATTCACGTTTGGGCGCGCATGGACGCGCGCCCACATCAACCAAAAGTGAGGAAACATCATGAAGAAAAAGATGATTCGAGTCAGTGACCCAACGCGCAAGCTCACAGCCGTCACAGGCTTATGGGTGCGTTTGCGCGGAGACATGCGCACCTACGATATCCGCTTCGTGAACCATTCCACGAAACGTATCTGGCGATTGGGGCAGACTTCCACCCATACATGCTGGTCAGTGACGGCGCGAGGCAAGGATTACGAGCCTATGTTGGCCCATATGCGCGAGACTTCCACGGATCTCGAGCATGGCTGGATGCTGGTCCCGGACAGCGAATGGGAGAACTTCGGCTTCCACGTGCCGATACCGTTCGGCTTGACCGCTAAAAAAGTGGCGGATATCAAGCTTTGCGACTTGGATAGGGGATGGACGCAAGTGGGCGAAAAATTCACGGCAAACACCCTCTACCCGCTGCCGGTTGACACAAGGTATGCCGATTTGCCGGAGCTTGACGAAGATTCTTTCGACGCCGTGGCGGAAGATTACGGGCCTACCGCCGAGGAATGGGCCGAGTATCTCGCGGACGTGTACGCGGACGCTGAACCGGTTGAACCGGTTGAACCGGCCCCGGTGACCACGGAGATACCCGAGATACCCCCAAAGGTCAATTCCAAGGCTGTGTCCTACGCGACATTGCCGGATCTCATGCCGGCCAAGGATTGCCCAGAACTGCAAGGTTTGGGACGTGCGCGAGTGTTCCGCACGGCCAATGGGCGTAAGGCGGCTTACGTGGCCTCAGCGGACGGCAAGTGTGTCGTCGCCTACCGTGCCCGGTATGAGCGTGGCAGCGACAAAAAGCTGGAGAAAGAGCTTGCCGACTACGCGCGCAGGCTCGGTTTCGAGGTCGCAGCCTAACAGCTTGCAAAAGTTTTCGGCCACGGCAGTCTAGCACCTTGCCGTGGCCTGTACCCCTAATCAACCAACAGATAAATCAATCAATCAATCAATCAAGGAGATAATCATCATGCGCATGGACGTCACGAAATCGCAGATCGCCGAAGCCTTGGAACGTACCGGGCACGCGACTACAGAGGACAATATCGACGCCGTATGCGACGCGCTTCGGAACACGTCACCATTGCTGAAAATGGTGATAGCCGGATTGGAACTGCCCAACAAGTTCACGGCTGACCCGCTTTTCTAGCCTATTTCATGCCGCCCACAACACCGTGGGCGGCACATATCAACCATCTAAAAACAAGGAGCCACTGAAATGGAATACACGTATTACCTGTTGAACCGTCCACCAATGCCGGGTGCGTACCCGACTGACAATCTGATCAACGTCGTCGATGAATACAATGACAGATGGGTGATTGATGGACGGCGCACTTTTGGGTATGTCACGTATCGTAAGAGTCTGACGCGCAAACTGATAGACGCCTATGAGCTGATCGAATGGCCGCTGCTGGTTTTTGAGCAGAACATGACCGCCGACTGGCTGAATGTTGATAAGCTGCGCGGCGAGAACGTTCGTTACGAGGTGAACAATTTCCGTGATGTCTTGTGGCAGTACGAATGGTACTGCGATTGGCGTGAAGGCTTCGTGACCATCCTTGACGTGCAAGGCAAGCCCGATGCTCGAAAAGCTGAGGCGCTGCGCCGAGGTCTGGACATGCTGCCGGAGTGGTCCAGATGGATGATTCAATTTGTGCTGCAAGGTTGCCCGGCTGACCGGTTCGACGGCATGACACCATATGAAGTCATCGATGAATGCGTGCGTATCGAGGACAGCGGCGAGTATCGTCTGCTAGTCGATTGACGTTCCCCAAAGGGCGTTGGCGCGCCGCCTACCGTGCGCCGCATCAGTCAACAAACAAACCTATTGAAAGGATATTTCATCATGGAAACTTACACCACCCTCGCCCAGATTGACGTCATTTGCGACGACGGGAAACGCAAGACCGTATTACACTCGCTTCATACCAAGTGGCCGGCTGCCGATATCGCGTGGATGTTCATGCATGCGTTCGTGCTTCAGGCCACGGATTACATTCGAGATCATCCCGACGACTTCCCCGATGGAGCGGACCCCGCCGAACACGTGTATGAGGTGACGGACATGGCCGACGAATGCGAGGAACTCGCGATGCTTTGGTACGACGCCGATATAGACGACTTCCTGGAGGAAATCTGCGGTTTGGAGCATGTCACGTCGGCTCGCATGACGGTGGAAGCCCATAGGACGGACGACACGGCAACCGTAGCCTGACTATGGGTTGAAAACGTTGAAAACGGATGATAGCGGCGGTGCTACTTCGCCGCTATCGTCCCAAACACTCGAAAAAGGACAATTGACATGGAATACATAATCTACCAGCACACTGACATGACCGAGGTACGCAAGCTCGTGGACGTGCCCGACGATTTGCAGCCCGCTGAACTGCCGGAATACGTGGACTCTCACGGAGCCGGTGACCTGTTGGACATCTGCGACGACATAACCGAACTCGTCCATGTTGAAACTAAGGACGGCAAAACCGTGTGGGATAGGCCGCGAGTCCAGCCGGTATCCGCCACGCTAGCCGAGGAACGTCAGCGTATCGCCCGGCATATCGACGACTAACGGGGGAATGTCACGAATGATGTTCTCGCCCAGCATATGCGCGCAGAAGGCCATACCGGCTGGACTGGTGCCACGGTGCGTGACATCCTCGACCTGAAACGTGACGTCACGTTGAGCGAGGCGCAAACCTTGAGCGTCCTGTTGGGCGTGACAATCGACATGCTGTTGAACGGAGGTCAAAGTCTTCACGGCGTCGGCAAACCTGTTCACGGCGTGCTCAACGCGGATGGCACACTCACTATCCGCGTGGCCTAGCGCCACACGTCAACAGATATCCCCGCAAGTGTTGCATAGGCGGGGATGCCCTAACGGCTTATAATCAGAGGCGACTGTAAAAGATAGTCGCCTCTGCTGAGGATTAGCAAACAAACCGGGGGTACGCCAAGTACCCCATCTCACAAGGAGGATTATCATGACATACACACGTAAACAGTACGCCGAACTCGGCGGGCTTCTCAGCGGCACGATGCTATCCGATTACTCTGCCAACACTCGCGCGACAGGCATCGAACGCGATGTTTTCGACCGGCTCACCCGCCTCTACATGCAAGACCCGGCTGGCTTCAAGGCCAACGCGTTGGAAGCTTGCCATCACGCAGGTCTCACTGAACGCGACATGCGAAGCATGACCGACTGGGTGAACACTCGACTGCTTTACACGGACGGTTCTCTGAACACATCGTTTCTATGGACGCTGTGCGTTGACTCGATTGACAACTACGGCAATGACGTGCCGTTGCCGACTGGCCTGTGACTGACTGATTGACATTATGTGAGCCTGATTCTACCGTCCCGCAACACGTAAACCCGTGTGAAACATGTCAAATATCGCGTTCCACACGGGTTTAATACTATGCTTTGAGGTCCAGGACGAACGCGGCGATATCACCATACAAGGGCGGCTTCACATATTCGAGCATACCGCCTACAATCCCGCCTACGGTGATCGGCTTGAATCTCACCCAATGAATCTCACCGTCACCGTACACGCACGGATATGTGATGTCGCGGGGCTCCGAATGCGCGCGCCCGCGTAGAAACTCACTGTAGGGGACTCGCGGCCAATCTTCCATGTCGGGGAACATGCGCCTGATACTCATACGCGCTCCCTGCGCCGGTTGCGTTCCAAGCATTGGGCCATCGCCATTGTAATCTCCGTGTCGGTGAAGTCGAACGCCGTGGCCGTGTTGACTAAAGTCTGCATTACGTCCGCCCACTCGCTGAGCATGCCGTCGCGGGCCATGTCACGGCGGGCTGTCGTGTCGGCTTTCAGGTAGGTTTTGCCGGCTTCCACGAGTTCCGCCGCCTCTTCCAGCGTTTTGAGCAGAAGCCACTTATCTTCCTGCAATCGTCCGAACGATTGGACGGGCGGGAGTATCACGATACGCGAATAATGCTCCGGCTTGGCGGGCGTGTTCGGCGTAGGCTTCCAGTCACTCATGCGAGTATCCTTTCAATGCCGATTCTTGGATGACGATGGTTCCCGCGTTCGGCGCGTCTTCGCACGGGATGAACGTGAAACCGTCCCCGGCGTCTTCCAGACGACATGCCACGTCACGTTTCACGTGCCCGTCCGCGTCGGTGACGATTACACGGTACACGCGCGGCCTGATGGTCGTCTCGACATTGAAGGCCTGCTCGAACGCCGCAGAATCCACTAGAATCGTGTCACCGCCGATGGACGGCGGTTCCGATGCTGATACGCCTAACGGTTTCATGTTTTCCAGACTGGGCGGGTTGAAAGAGCCGATGAAAATGTCACTCATGCTCGCATATTCCTTCCTGTGCCTAATGTTTCCGCGTGCACTCGATAAGGATGATGACGCCCAACATCAGGGCGAACAAGGCTATGGGTATGGCCTCTTCCATCATTAGATTTCCCCTTTGACCTTGCGCGTGTAATACTCTTCGGCGGTCAGCAAGATTGACGGTTTGGCCGCTTTCAGCACGCCACCCCATGTCGTATACCAGTAGCCGGCATAATGGAAGTACTTGCCGCCGCCGAACGTATACATCACAAACAGCTTCCTCCAGTCGCACCTTACGCGCAACCAATATTCCCCGCATGAAGTCGGTTCATGCAGTTTCGGTTTTCTCGGCGCGTGGCGCGTCGCATAATCGAACACGATTCGTGAAACCGCGATATGAGAGATTCCCGGTACGCTCACCACGAAAGTATCATCAGCATGATTGCCTATATCGGGTTTACGTATGAACTCATACACGTTATGCGAGCCGTGCAGATGCACCTTGTCGCCGGGCTTGAGATCATCCCATGCGACGCGAATATTCTTAGTCATGTGTCACTTCCTCGATGATGTACGGGTTGTTCGTATAGTCGGTGAGATGGAGCGTGCTGCCGTGTTTCTGCTGGTAGCCTTTGCAAGAGTCCATGTCCCGATAGTCGGCTTGACCGAGCTCGTACGCGTAGGCGGCTATCTCCAGTTCTTCCACTGTCATATCCTCGATGGGCTTCGGTGTCGGGAGTATGGAATCTTCTCTCTCGATTGGCATCAGTTGGGTCACTTCCTTCTCCGTTTCCTCGTGTTCTTCAACCCGCTGACTTGGATACTCGGATACTTGCGTTTCACCGCGCGCCGCACCTGCGACTTCTCTGCGGAAGTGCCATGCTGTGCGACTCTCGCCAACGCGTTGCGAGCGTGCGTCAGGTCGTTGATAGGGTATTTGCGTTCGCTGGGAATGGCGAAGCTCGTTGACCTCATGCGGCTGCGTTTCTTCGAGGTGAGTTTTGCCATGGCTTATTCCTCCTGCCGGGTCAATTCCGAGTTCAGAACCTGATCGAACGCTTCAGCCGCCTTGTTGAATGCGTCTATGAGCCTGCCCGTGTTCCACATTTCCGTCATGGGCGTGATATCCGTGAATGATTCGCTGATATGCCCGTCTGTCAAGGTGGGGATATCCAAGGTGAGGATACCCGCCTTACTGCCCCACTTGGGGGCCAGCTCCGGGGGAAGGCTGCTCGGACGCGGGTTAACCGGCACGTTGACCGTAGCTTTCAATTCCATGATTATTCCTCCGTTCCGTCGTCGGCTTCCAACGGCACATGGCAGGTGTCCTGCGCCAACGCCAGTAGGCCACACGTGGTTATGGGCGACTGGTATTCGGGCGTGTACACGCCGAGCCGCCATGAATCATCCTTCAGATCATCCAACGTGGTACGGTCCACGATCACCACATACGATTTCGCGGCCAACACAGTGGACAGGGCTTCTCGCACACGCTGCTCAAGTTCGCTGCTCTCCCGCTCGTCGGACGGTTTATCATCAAACGTCGCACTCATTTCATTCCTCCACTTCCAGCACGTGCGGTGTTTTCTCGCGGAAACTTGCGGTCACGACGCCCGACGAAAACGTGATGGTCGCTTCCGACAGGTAGCCGCCGTTTTCAACGGTGATTGTCGAAATCACACCCTCGATGACAGTCTTTTTGTTGCCGTCGATGGTGAGACGCGCTTTTTTGCCGGCGACATGGCCTGGAATGTCCGGCAGCTTATACGCGGTCATATGGTTTTCTCCCATGATCATTGTCCTTTCTTGTCCGTGAGGAACTTCTGGATGAAAAATGTTTGGCCTTTTCCTGTGATTTTCGGGGTTTTGCTGATGCTCGTATGCCCGTCGCTGTGCACCACGGTTGTCTCCTTGATCTTGAACAAGCCGAGTTCCATGGCCTTCTGAGTGGGCATGTTGCGGGAACTGCCCGTTTTCATCAGCCAACCGTTGTCCCTCAGCCATGCGAACAGTCGCGTCTGCCCGATGTCGATGCCGTTGCCGCGCAGGATCTTCGCCAGTTCGCCCACGAGAATCGTGGTATGCGACGTTTCCACCGCGTCAGCGAACAACGCTTTCGGCTGCAATGCCGCCACCTGTTGTTGTGCCTTCTCCTTTTCGGCGCGCTCCTGCTTCAACTGCGTGGCGAGCCGGATAAGGAAATCAGGCGAGGTCAACGCCTTCTCAACGGTCCGTTCGGTCATGTATGCGCCATGCCTGCGAATCGACGGCAGCACTTCGCCTGTCACCCATTTGCGGAACCGCTTGGCATCAGGCTTGTCGCTGCGAAGAATAACCTCATACAATCCCGGTTCGTTGATGATGGTGGTGTTCTGCGCTCAGCCAAGGGTGTCTATTGGATGGACGCCCTTGTAATCATCATCCAATCGCGCTGCCACATTGCGCGCGTTGGCGACTCCTAACGCCTTGCACACGTCCGAAAGCACCCACCATGTCTCACCCTCGGATGTGGTCAGGGTGCGCACCTGCGTACCCTCGAAATCGAACGGTCGGATATCACTGCTCATTGCCTGCTCCTTTGGTGATCGATTGGATGATCTGCCAGATGTCCATTCCCGAGTCCAAACCGGTTGCCAGCCGGTAGAAGTCGCTGAACCGGTACACCGGCTCCGACTGCTGGTTTTCACCCGCTTGGGGGAGTGTGCCGCGTCGTATCCACGACCTCAACGTGCTCTTGTTGACCTTCAAGCCAAGCTGACGCGCCTTCTCCAACAAGAGTGTGCGCGTGCACACGGTGGACGAAGCGAGCAATGATTGGACGAGCCTCGCGCGAATCACCGACACGGGGAGCCGCAAACCGCATTTCCGGCATTCCGCCGCCGCATCACATGTCGTACCGGTCATGGTGCCGTCGCAATCGGGGTTCTCGCACGCGCCCAACAGGATCACGTCGCCACCGGGTTCGAGGAACCGGCGCAGCTTGCGTACGAGCTGGTGTATGAGCTGCGCGTACACGGGCGTGGACGCCTGTTCCGTGAGATTCGGGTGACGGCGGATACGGTCAACCAGCTGGGGGAGCGGCGCATTCGCCGGCAGGTTGATCTTCAGCGTGCGCGCCCACTCGTACAGCGTGCCCTGCAAACCCGGATACCCTTGGTCGTCGTCCGCATACAGGAGGTCCGCCAACGATTCCCGCACCGGTGCGGGGGCGACACCGGAACCATTGTTGCCGCCCGTCTTATGCCCGTACGCACGGTTCAGCCGATAGTTCTCGAGATCATCCAAGTGGGCGTCAAGCCAAGCGAGATCATCCGCGAGCTGGCGTTCATGCCGCGCGCACAACAGGCTCGCGTCCGCCAGCCGTGACGCTTCCACCACCATGGTGGGCGCGTCCGTGACGATCTCACGCCAACACGACGGATACCGGCAGATATCAGCCTGTTTTTGAACGCAGTTAACCAACCTTCGACCTTTCCGGGTCTCGGGCTGGCTTTGCTGACATCAATCAAACCATGATCGCGCCACGGATTCCAGCACGGCGTGTCACCCGACCACATCACCCAATCCAAGCGAGCCGATGAAACCGCCACCCTCACGCCGACGTTTCGGCCTCGCCGGGGGCAACGCCAACGGGTCGCGAGCCCCGGCGGTCAACCGTGCAGCCTCGTCCGGCGCATGGCCCAGCATGCGGTTGCGCCGGTACAGCCAGGCGGCGTCACCCTCCAGACCGCGAGCCTCGCACTCCCGGCCAATCTGCGCCTCACTGGGCCGCATCTTGGCGCGATGGGCCCTCACCAGCGAATTGATGTCACCGGCCCCGCACCAGCGGTCACGCGCCGTCGAATAGTATTCGACTATCGCACGTCTCGCTTCATCCACCGTCAACGACGGCATCAGCTCCGCCGCGAACATGCGCACATCCGTCTCGCTGATCTGGGCATCCCCATGATGTGCGCGTATCGTCGCCAGCAGATTGCTCGCCTCATACAGGCTGATCATGCGCCACCTCCGTTACGCCGTACTTGCGTTTCTCCTCGTCCGTCATCAGACTCACCGCCACCTGCAAGTTATGTTGGCGGTTCAACATCTGCTTCGACGGTGGTGCTTGCTTGGGTTGCGCCGGCTTCCATGCGGTCGCGTAATCCTCAGCGCCAAGGAACCGGCTGAACTTCTTCACGAACCGTTCGTCATCCTGCGCGGCCACGTAGGCTCTGGCACGTTCGACGAACCAAGCCTCCACGTCGGCGGCTCCACCGGACGCTTTGACGATTTTCGGCCACTGGGCCTCAAGGTCGAATCTCACGCTTCCCTTGGCACCGTCGAAACGGTTGCTCGGATAGAAGCCTGCGACCTCCCGCATGACACGCTCCACGTCCGGCTTCGTCGCGACGGCCTGTGAGGGGGTAGGGGGAGAATAAAAATTATCTATATCTTTATCTATATCTATATCTATATCTACGTTGGCTTCCGTTGGGTCAACGTTGGTTGCGTCGTTCAACGTTCGTTCAACGGGTCGTTCAACGGGTCGTTCAACGGGTCGTTCAACGGGTCGTTCAACGGGTCGTTCAACGACCGTTGACGACTCGGATTGCGCCTGACGCGCCGCAGCAGACGCCAAACCGGCCTTACGAGCGGCCTCGCGCCTTTTCTGGGTGGCCTCGTCTATCTCTCTGCTGGACATCTGAGCATCGGAATAGTCGTGAATCATCCAACCGTTCTTGACACGTTCGATGAAACCATGCGCTTCCAACGCCTCAAGATCACCCTTGCATGCGCCGAGGAAATGCCTCGCCGCATAATCCCCGAAGAATCCGTCACTGCGTTTACGCACAGCGAAGGTTATCGCCTTCACCCACACGATCGCCGCACGCGCGTGACGTGCAGCGAACATGCAGAACTTCTCGTTGCACCACAGGTCCGCACTGAACTTCGCGAAGATTTCCATGTCGTTCGCCATGCTTCACCTCTCTGTAGAATCGGCATCATGGATGCATCGGACATCATCAGCATCATCCTCGGGATCATCGGCTTCGCGTTCAGCGTCGTAGCCTTGTTCCAGTCGCGCACGGCCAACCAGCATGCGGAGGATGCTAACCGTCTCTCGAACGCAGGCAATCGTCTCGCCTCGCATGCAAACGATATTGCTCAACGGGCCAACAAGCTCGCATTCGACGCGAACCAGATAGCTGAAGACGCGAACAAGGTCGCACACAGGACGTTCGATACAGGCCGTGACCAGACCGCGTACGGTTGGCGCGTCGAACGGTATGAACAAGGTCGGCTCACCGTTCTGAACGACAGTATCCGTGACGCATTCGATGTTTCCGTCGCTGTCCGCCTGGAAGGCGAAACCATAGCCAGCGGGCATGTCGGTCACCTGCCCGCGTTCCATGAGCTGCCGCTCGAAGGCGAGCTCGCGGGAGAGGAGTACACGAAACGCTCGGTCGGCGTGGGCTCTATCCAGAACTTGTATAGGCAGTCCGCTCGCAGCGTCGAGGTCGAACTGTTCGTCGGGTATACAACCGAACTGGGGGTAGTCCGTGACGACCATGTGACACAAGCGGTCAGCCAATGATAATGAGAATTCGTCAATCGTCATCATGAGCCTCACCCGTCAACTCATATGGTCGGGGAACACGAGCATGAGGAACACCACCAGCACGAGCACGCAGACAAGGAACACCAATACGCCGAGCAGCATGGACATGGCCGCGCAATAGAGACGCCAGTCGGGGTCATCGTCCGGACGGAACGTATGCCGTTCGAACCACTGGTAGACGATACGAGACGAACCGGCTATGACGATGGCACCGCCGATGAACACGGCCAATCCGATGATGCTCATGCAAGTCTCCTTAAATCCTTGAGCAGGTTGTGGCGGCTCCGCCAGTCCGAAGGCGTGCCCGACGTGACCGCCACCAACCGCTCGCCCTTGTAGATCTTCCAATGCTGGGTGCGTGCGGAACGCACCACCGAATACCCCTTGCGCGTAAGCCAGTCCATGAGCTTACGGTCATCCCCGCGTCCGGTCATCCTATTGTCCTCTGCATTCGCGTATGTACTCCTGTAATTCCGGTATGGTGATATCCACATGGAATGGTTCAAGGGCAAGCTCCTGCAACAGGGCCTTGTGTTCCAGGTAGCGTTCGCGGGCTTTCACCCGCTCCCGTTCCGCCGCCTGTGGATGCTGCTCGTACCAGCAGTGTCGGCAGAGTCCCGCTGTCGGCAGACGACGGGGCTTCACAGTGTCGCACGCCTTGCATTTGGTTGGCGTCGGGTCGTTGCCGCTCATGATTCCGCCACTATCCGCCAGTCGGGATGGTTCGTGCACACCATCACGAGCCTGCTCAACCCGTTCAGCATGATGTTCAGACGGCGCATACGGTCATCCCTATCCAACCATTTATGCTCATTGCCGTGCAGTGGCTGATAGTCGCGGAACTCCTTGGCGCGGGCGCGCAGTATCACACTATGCAATGTTTTCGCGACCTCGCCTGCTGTCTTGCCGTCCAGCCAGTCCGCATACAGTTCCGGATATTTCGCCTGTATGTCGTCGTCGTACAGGTAGGTGACATCCAAGCGGACGCCCCTGCTGTATTCGGTCTCGTATCCGATGTCGTCGCATACGTCGTACGCGCAGTCGGCGGGAATGTCCTTGCGTAGCACGTAATAGGCGATGCTCATTGCTTCTCCTTGACTTCCAATTCGGTGAACGGGGCGAGGTTCGCGCAGTCCGCGACGCGCTTGACCGCATCGGGTTTGCACCAGCCCAGTGAAACGTCGGACTGCGGGGCCACGATTCTCATGACCGCCAGACCTCCGCGAAAGTCCGTCTCGTTGCGGATGCACAGCCAGAAACGGCCGTCCTTGTCCTTCCACAAGCCCGGATGGTCAGGCAGCTTCTTCGGTTTCGGCGGGGTGAGATAATGGTCGATCTCACGTTCGCTCACCGTGCACGTGCCATTCTCGGACATCAGCACTTGGAATGCCGTGGGCAAGTTACCTCCGGCGGTCATCGTGACGATGCGGCCCTTGTTGCCGTTCTTCAACACGGCGATTAGTTCGCCGTCCCAAGCGGGGCGCGTCTTGTGGACCTCGTAATCCTCGTACATGTTAGGTTTCCTTTCACTCGTATTGGCAGGTATGGGAGTCGTCTATGATGGCGATTCCACCCGGGTTCACGTACAAGCCGGCCAGCTGCTGCTCACAGTCAGCCGGATAATCCTCGATGCAATGCTCGTGGATCCGATACCAGATGGTCTGCGCCTTCATGTTTCTGGGTAGCGGCCAGCGCATGAATTGCAGCTGGTAGAGTTTCACGTCCTTATCCGTGTTCTTGAACTTTTCCCGGCAGATGGGGCACTTGTCCAACACGCCCGGCTTATGCCCGATCATTCCTTGTCCTCCTTCTTGTCGGGGTCGTTCTCGTGTCCGGGCAGGAACGTCATGGCCTGTTTCACCGTGTCCTCCTCGGGCAGTGGTTTGAGTGTTTCCGGCTCGTACAGGTATTCGTCGCCCTTGTGGCAGGATGCGATGGCCCACAGCATTTCAGCCGCCGTCCGCGTGCGATGCTGGGGACGGTTGTAGTCGGCGTGCGCCCACCTGTGCAGGAGCCGCGTATGGTTCCGGTCGGGCACGAGTATGTGCACGCCTTCGGGAAGCATCCCATACCGGTGCAGGTAATCGGCCAGACCGTATTCGCATACCAGATAGTTCTCGTCGCCGTAGAAGCTCAACCCGTGGCCGGACTTGAAGTCCTCCAGGCAGGATTTCACCTCATAGCATTCGAACGTGCCCAGTTCCACGCTGTAGCACTCATACCGGTATTCCGGCGTGCACGGTTTGAACGCAACGTAGTCGATGCGCCGCTCATGGTCGGTGAACTTGTCGAACGTGACCTCCGCACTCCAATACATGCGGTTCGCGTTCAACCGCTTCTCCACCAAAGAACTGAGCATGCGCGTGGTGGCCGCGCGCGAATAATCCCGGCTCATTCCCAGTTCTCCAAATCGCATGTGTCGCCCACGGTTTTCGTCCATTCCTCGTAATCCTTTCCTCCTGCCTTCTTGTGGTGGAGTATCGGGTGAGTCGCGACGGCGTGGGCCAGCACGTTAATGCCGCGAATGTTGCCGATCCAATCAAGCTCGCCGATGGATTCCTTCAAGGCTATGAAAACCCGGTAGTCGTTCACTTGCACGTCTGCCATGACGTATCACTCCTTATATATAGGTGTGTTTGATAGGGGCCGCACCCCGGTAGTGGGGTGCGGCATGTAGAGGCGGGACGGTTATTCGCCCGCCTCCGTGATGGTCAACGTGACCATATGAGTGCCGTATCGGCTTTTCACGGGGTCACGCCGGTAGGTGACGGCCATGACATGCGCTGAATCGTCGTCAGGCCAGAAGCCCGCGTCCGTCAAACCGTCCAACAAGGGTTTCACCACCGGGGAAACGTTCGCCGGGTCGGCACGACCCTGACGCGGATACATGACAGACACGTCAACCACGCACCGGTCGAACACCGGTCCGGACAATCCACGCGCATTCATCACGGAACGACCCAGCATGAACGCATAACGGCGCAGCTTCGCGGTATGACGAGCCTTCTCGGACCAATGCAGACGACTGTTCGACGTCATCCACATGTCAGCAGTGACAGTGAACGGAAGACTAATCGACAACACCCGTATCCACCCCTTCCAGATCGAACAAAGTCGGCATGGTCACATCCTGTTGAGCCGCCTTGCAATAGGCGACACCATCACTCCAATACTGCGTGTTCAACTCCACGCCATACCCCTTACGGTCCATGCGCACCGCCACGGACGGCACCGTGCCGATGCCGCCGAACGGGTCATACACCAGTTCGCCCGGATTCGAGTAACGGCGGATAAGCCGCTCAACAAGATCTATCTGCAAAGGACAGTTCTTGACGACGCAACCTTCGGCCACATAAGAGTGGTCTTCCGCGACACGAAGGTTCCATGTTTCAGCAGTCCCGGCAGGTTCGACCGAACGAACCTTCTTCCATGCGCCATCGTCAAGAATGAACGGCTTCTTGCGGCGGGAACGAGAATTATCGTCAAACGAGACAACCCACTCCTGATGCGCATGAACCGTCCGGCCTTCGATAACGCAGTCACGTTCAGGCTTACCCGGATGGATGCTGGGAATCGTGCCGTACACGGTTTGAGCGATTACGGCGATCTCCATCACAAGCCTACGGCTGACGCTCGTAGCCATCCACGTGCCACGTTCCGCCACATAGAAGCCATCCCCGGACAGATACCCGGCGAGAAGCGCTTTCATCGACTCAAGGTCGAGGGAGAACGCCTGCGGCGGAAGATGCTTGTTCGACGCGCCATTCCCGCATTGCTCCACGATGTCCCTCAGAACATGGCCCTCGTCATGCAACTGCAATTGCAGGGCGCTACCCTCACTCGGAGTCGCACCGGCGAACCGTCCGAGATGGTTCTCGAAATCAGCCCACTTGTCTCGTCCGACGCTGATTATGGCCTGTCCACGCTTATCCATATGACCATCTGCAATCCAACGGCCAACCATCCACCACAATTCCGTATCGGGATTCTCCGCAACCGGAAGACCCGGCAGGTCTTTCATGTTCACATAGGAGCCTCCGCAGTCTTTGGCTTCCAGCCAATCCGGTTCGACGGAAGCCGCACGGTTGCCGATCTGGGAGACCATCGTCACCTGCTTGGCCCACAGCTTATGATCAGGGGTGAGGGTCAACCCCGGCACGCCCTGAGCCTTTACCTTGACCACTTCACGCACGCCGGTGCACTGCACCTGTTCGACCGGACGCCAACGATTCCTGTGGGTGAGCACCAGTTCGCCCACCTTCACCTGTTCAATGGGCTTGTATCCGGTCGCGGTCAACACAAGAGACCCCTTGGCGAGACAGACGTGGAGTGTTTGCGCACGTTTGGACTGTTCCAGGTTCAGGGTGCGCATGCGTACGATGTCGGTCCACACGTCGGGTGCCCATGAGCCGGGTGCCAATGCCATGAACGTGGCGGGCAAGCGGCCTTCACCGTCGATGGTTTCCGCGATCTTCACGTGGGACTCGTAGTCGTAGATTTTCCGCATGGTCTCTTCGGTGAACGTTTTCGACATGCGTTGCACGTCCATTTTCAGGTATTCGTCGGGGCTGATATGCCGGTTGCCGCTGGAACGCCAGAACGCGTGGGCGTCCACCTGCCAGCGTGCGCGAGAATAATCGTCCTTCGACTTGGCTACCGGAATGTCCGCATACCCTTTGGAACGGTCGGTTTGGGGCTTGTGGAACAGGAGCACGTATTCAGGGCATCCGACGCCCATCTTCGTGCCGTCCTTGCATTGCTCGCTCCAGCCGAGACGATATGTCTGATTGTTCTCCCGCACCACGTCGGTCACGACGGTGATCATGCCGATGAAATCGAAGCCATGCTTCAACCCGTGGGCTATCGCCTGCGCGTGGAACGGGTCCACCGTGGGCAAGCCGGTGCCTGTCGCGTTGCCGAACAGGATACGGTCCTTCACGTGACAGCAGTAGACGCGCCCCGGTTTCAGCACCCGGTACAGTTGCGGGGTGAGATAGTCCATCTGCTCCCAGAACTCACGGTTGCCCGCAGTGCTGCCGAAATCGTTGTAGTTCGGCGTGTACTCGTAATGATTGCTGAATGGGATGCTCGTGACGATCTCGTCAACGGAATCGTCATCCAACCGTTTCGTCTCCTCGACGCAATCATTGTTGACGAACGTCCACAGGCTCGACCCCGCTTCCACGCGTTCCACGCCAAGGTCCTTCTTCAAAGCGTCCGCGATCTCCACGCGGCTGAGCTTGTACTGTTTCATGACATCCTCCATGCCGTCCCTCAAAACCTCGTAATCCTTCCATTTGCGTTTCAACGTGTCCCTGACACCTCGTTCCGACTGCGCGGAAATCGCCCAGATATGACAGGTCCGCGTCTGGCCGAAACGTTGGATACGATGCACCGCCTGAATGAAATCGTTGAACTTGTAGGACAATCCGGCGAATATAGCCTTGTTGCACTGTTGCAGGTTCAATCCGGAGCCGAGCATGATCGGCTTGCCTATGAGAATCTGCCTATCCTTGTTCTTCCAGGCTTCCAGTTCGCGTTCCTGTACATCCTCCGATTGGGAGCCGCGCACCGACGAATACGACCATCCGTGCTGTTTGCACATGTTCTCCAGTTCGTCCTGCTCATAGTTCAAATCGCACCAGACGACGCACTGTGAGATGGGGGAGTGTCGGGTGATGATCTGCGCGACCTTCTCCACTCGTGCGGGCGTGCTGTCACGGCGCACGCGCGCTTCCGCGCTCAGGCTCACGGCGGCGTCCGCGTACAATGCGACGTTGCCCCGGTTGTCCGTGTCCACGGCGCGGGAATCATCCGCATTGACCTCTATCCAGTTCATGTCCAAGGGCGGCAGATCATAACCGGTGTCCTCATACCCGAGGTCGGAAGGCCGGGTGACGAACGCGGCCCACGAGTGCAGCCACAGGCGGAACTCCTGCTGCTTGTGCGGGTAGATGGTCAGATTGTTCGCCTTCGTGGAATCTCGTTTGAAGAAGCGGGTCAACGCTTCGCCCGTGTCCATGACGCCGAGGAACCCGGCGTAATGAATCAGCTCCTTGAACCTGTTCGGCGCCGGTGTCGCCGTAGCCACATACCGGTAGGGCACGGTTTTGAACATGCCAAGAAACGACTGGTAGGTTTTCGACCCGTAGGAGCGCAACACCGAAGCCTCATCCAATGAGACGACGGTGAAGCCGTCCACGTGGAGACGGCCATCACGCACGCTCTCATAGTTCGTGATGTAGATGCCATCCCCATCGAGTTCACTGTCACGGCGTACAGGCGTAACCGTCAAACCGTCCAACAGTGTTTCCGCGTCATGCTGGAACTCCTGACGCACACCCAACGGGCATACGATCAACGCCTTACCGCCCTTGTGCTTCAGAATGAGACGGCAGATCTCCAACGCCTGTATCGTCTTGCCCAGCCCAAAACTTTCGAACAGTGCGCGGCGTCCGCCCTTGACCGCCCACCGCACCAAATCTCGCTGATGCGGCAGCAGGGAGGGTGACAGTTCCGATTCGTCGATGTCGAAGCCGAAGTACTTCTCGTAATCGACCTTGCCTCTGACGAACGCCTCATAGGGGATATCATTGAGGGGACGTTGTTCGAGGATTTCCCCGAAGGTCATGTCCCGCATGGTTTTCTGAGTGTTCTTGTTCAATGTGAGTCCTCGTCTCTGTAGGATTCTGTGGGGTCGTCATGCTGACGCCAATCAATGCACCGGCCCCACACGTTCATGATTCCGCCGCACACCGGGCAATACCGGTATTCAGGCGGCGTCTCCGAATGATCGTCAACAATCGAGCCCACGATCAGCCTCCGTTTCGTAATGGTTCAACCATTCCAGCCGGGTGCGCATGTAGTCGATCTCCTCGTGCAACAGTCCGGTCACCGTCTGTATGGTGTCGGTGCTGACGTGCGGATTGTCCATGAGCATCTGCCATGCTTCGCTTTTCGCCTTGCTCACCTGTGTCTCCTCCTTTCCAACAGTCGCTTGTGGTGGCCGAGTGAGAAGTCCACGCCTCCCCACACGCCTTGCAACGGGTATCCGTCGATACGGTCATGTGTTTCAGCGAAGCTCAGACATTGTTCTTGTACCGGGCACCGTTCGCATATGTTCAATGCGAGGCGTCGTTCCAATGGGGTGGCGGGGAAGAACAGGTCCGTGTCCATGTCCCGGCATTCCGCCTTATGCCGCCAATCGGTCATGGTTCCCCGAACAATGGGGGTTCGATGAACTCCGGCGACTGGGATGCCGTCTTCTGGGTCCGGTTGAAGATGATGTTTATGACCTCTTCCTCCGGCATGTTCAGCAGTCTGCTGATATCAGGACTCCCATAGCCGCGATCATGCCATTTCAACACCATGCGCCGTTTCTCGTCACTGACCATGAGCGTCTCCGGTCATCGGGTCGATCAGATCACAGCTCAAAGCGTCCACGTGGTCGCCGGTCTTGTAGGCGAGGCACAGGCGTTGCACGTCGCCCTGCCGGTCCACCCAGTGGGTGACGGTCTGCTCGGGTTCGGTGGTGCCGGACTGCCAGATGGTGAGGCCTGTCAGCAGGAGAACCGCCATGATGGCGAACATTGCAAGAACCATATATACGAGTCCCGCGAGGCTTTCAAGGCTCCAATCCTGGAACAATCTGCGGATGCTCATTCCGTTTCCTCCGTGTGTCCGGGACAATACATGTGGACTCGTTGCACGCCTTCACTGCCTTCCTGCCAACCGTGCTGCACGGCGATGCGTAGGGCGTCCTGCTCCGACTCGCAGAAATAGCCTCTGAGATCGTCGCCCTCATAGTCGCCGTCAGCGTATTCGACGCAGCCGGTATCCCCGTCAAGGTCGATGTCGTAGTCGTCCGTATACCGTTCGACCGGTACGGCGAGCTCGAGATGCGCATTGCAGCCGACCGCATCGCAGTAGGCCGAGTAATACGTGTATCGTTCATGCACGGTGAAAGACATGTCGCGTGCTTTTCTTCTGGAGGTACTCACGAAACCCATGGCTCACTCCTCCCTCAAGGCTTGACTGCGGGCCGCTTCCAACACCTTCTGCGCAATCTCCCAGTACATGAACCGTTGATGCGGGGTGATGCCACCCCAGTCCGCGTTGTCCAGCTCCTTGGCGAGCGTGTGCGCCGCAGCCTCCACTTCCATTTGAGTGAATTCACGGTCCGCACCGTCCATGTAGCCGGAGCGCAGCGGCGCGGGGTCCATGCCGGGGACGCCGGTGGGGTATTTCAGTTCGGCCTCACGGCTGACGATGCTCATATGTCCTCCTTGATGAACTTGCACTTGTCGAAACACAGTTGTTCCGTGAGAGCGAGAAGGATACGTTGCAAGCCATCCCGCATGTGGACAACCTCGTAATCATCCGGTATGAAATCAGCTCCGATACGCCCGTCATCGTGCAATCGGAACGTGATCTGGTCGTTGTCAGCGAAACGGACGGTGACAACGACCAGATCACGGTCGATGCCATTGCCCATACCTGATACCTCTTTCGTGTTATGGTGTCCGGTTGACGGTGGACGCGACGCCGCCGCCAACAGTTGGAAATACATGGTCTCGTCGCTCTCATAAAGCGAGTGACGGAACGGTGCGGAACATGCGAAACAGTCCGCTAGTCGGTCAAGCGTTCCGCACACGGTTCGTCATCCTGACCATTTGCATGAGCCGGGGGAGTGGACCGCCTGTGTCTCAGCTTCCACCCCTGAACCAACAGTTTGAACGTGTGGGGTGGAAGCTGCTCCCACCAGATCGGATACGGTTCATCGGCTACTGCGCGCATGGCGTCCAACCTCCCTCGTCGTCCAACAGCACGCGACCATGCTGTTTCGTCAACACCGGCACTTTCAACGGGTCGGTCTCGTCTTTCGTCCCATGCACCAGCCAACCGTTCGCATACGCTTCCAAAGGATGCTGATGCACCCACGCATGACATCCGACAGAACCACTGCCACACAGCACGATCAGATTCGAAGGATTGTTCAAACCGGGGAACCTGTGTGAGCGTGGACGCCGATGGTGGATGCTCATGCCGGCCCAATGCCATGAGCCGCCGCATCTGACGCACTGGTGCATGTCACGGGACTCGACCAATAGCCGGGTTTCGGCTGGCGGGTCAGAAACTGTCCGGGCCACTGGCATAATATCCTCCCGCCCACGGGTCAGCCGGCTGTTGAGGCCAACCCGCTTGAGGTTGCTGAACCGTGGGCTGAGTCTGCTGAACCGGCTGCTGGGGTTGCGTATTGTACTGGGATTGCGCCGGCTGGCTGAAACCGTTCGGCAGCTGGCCGTTCGGCGCGGCTGTCTGGTTCTTCGGTTTGGCGCTCAACACCGCCAAGGTGCGTGCCGCCACGTCAAGATTCTCGTACCGTTTCCCGTCCTTCTCGGTGACACGCTTCGACAAGCTCCCGTTCACCAGCACCTTGACGCTCAACCCCTGCTGCCTGTACTGGCGTATCTGGTCGACGCAATCCTTCGCCTGATTCGACAGCGGGCTCACATCGAAATAGAGTGTGGGCTTGTCCTTCCACTGGCCGGACTGCTTGTCCTTGTACGAGGGGGTGACCATGACGGGGATGATGCAGCCGCCGTTGCGGAAATCCCTGATGTCACCGCAGTAGCCGGTGAACTCGATGCTCGGATCGTTCGCCATCAGCGGCGTCCCTTCCTTGTCTTATGGGATTGCTCCGATTTCCTGTTGCACATCAACGTGTGCGACAATGCGCGGGCGCATTCGCTGCTGTGACAGTCGGGGCATTCCCCGATACCACCGGCGCAACGGGCGCACGTGCAGCCCGCTATCCTGTTGAACGTCACTCGAACGTCACCTCCACGCGGGTGAACGGGAAACGATTCATCTTCACACTGGACTGTTTGAACTGCTTCGGTTTCCTTGTGGGAGCCGGATATGCGGGCGCTGGATTCCCCTCATGGTCGAGAATCGGCGTCCACAGTCTGCCGTCAAACTTCCACACGCTGCCCGTCCGAGCCTTGTAGAAGCCCGGCTCCGTAGGCAGTTCCTCCTCATGCTTCGGCCTGTAGCATGAACGCAGCTCATAACCGTTATCGCCGCCCAACAGATACGGGATGCCCAAGTCTTTGACTTTGACGAAATGACCGTCTCCCATATCCTTCACCACTGTTTCCACGACGCCTGTGACCGTGGCCAGATCGGAACCGAAGCTGACGTAATCGCCCGGCTGGATGTCCTCGATGCGAGCGTCCTTGCTGTTCGCAGGCTCCTCCGGTTCAACGGTATCCTCCGGTTTGTTGGGCTCCTGCTGGTAGACGTGCAGGTCGGTGACACGACCGTCCACCTTGATCTGGCCGTCCACATGGTAGAGGAACGGCCACACGTACCCCTCCTTATCCTTGATGCCCAAACTGGGCTCGTCGTAGGCGAGCGCGCTGAGGAAACCAGCCAAACTGTCTATCGCGGAATCATTGAATTCGATGCGCGCCAACCGGCCAACATGCACGCCCGGCTGGAATTGAACCACACCGTCATCATCCTTCACGGGTTCAGTGAGATTGAACTTCACCCACAGGCCGACACGAGCCTCGTCCAACGGGACCTCACGGCATTTCTCCGACGTTTTCATTGCTTGTCCTCCTTATGTTGTTTTTTGCTGGCTTCATATGATTCGATGACCTGTCGCGCGTCCGTCATGCTCAACGTGCCGTAGGCGACGGGACGTTGAAGCACGTTGCTCAACAGGTTGTTCTCCCTGCCGGGAGGCGTATTGGTTTCAGCGAGGATCCGGTCTATGGTGGCCTGCTGGTCGTCGGTCATACGCTCCACGTTGCGTCGCCGGTAGCCACTGGTCTGACCGTCGTCATCGGTGGTGGCGATGCCCAACGCGCCACACAGGCTGTAGCGTCGCGCATACGTCAACGCGGAACCCAACTGCTGCATGACCGTCAAACCATTGCCCGAACCGGTCTCCACAGGAATGGGACACAACGGCTCACTCCACTTGCCGTCCTGCTGGACCTGCGTCGCCTGATGCAACCGGTCACCCAGATACACCGTCGCCCAACGGACACGCACATGAAGCTCGTCGTTCGCATAGGCGACGAGCGAAGCCAGGTCAGCGTAATTGCCTCTCCCGCCTTTCACGGTCTTCTTCACTACCGCCATGATTCAACCTCCACCTCAAGTTCGAGCAGCTTCCAATCAGGGAAGGCAATAGGGCATGGGGTCTTGTCCAACCCGTATGAGCGCATCGCGTCCACCGGGTTGTCCTTGTTGTTCAGGAACCATGCGATGCCCTGCAACGCGTGGTCTATCTGCTGGTATGCCAACCCGATTTCCGGGCTCTGCTCGTCGAACCGCCATGCCATCCAGTCGTAGGGTTCCGTCTTCTCCTGCACGATGAACTCGAAACCCAACGGCCCATGCCAGTCGGTGACAAGCCTGTACAGTCGCATGTAGAACGCGGCCTGAATGTGATACCCGAACTGCCATGCGCTTTTCTCGAATTCGAGGGGAGAATGGCCCGTGGTCTTGTAGTCGCGTATCCGGTACACGCCGTCCTCGTCGGGCATGTCGGGAAGCCAATCGGCCTTGCCTTTCAGTTCGACGCCGGTATCAGGGTCGTCAGCGAACAACGCCATCTCCGGTTTGCCCGGCAAGGTGCTGAAATAATCGCATTCCTCGCGCATACGGCGCAATGCGGTCTTGTCGTCGGCGGACACCCAGCAGATGTCCCTACCCTCATTTTCGGAGAGAAGACTCTCATATTCTTCGCGGCCCTCCTTGGTACGCCGGTTCGGTTTCACCAGCACGATGGGCCCGGAGCCTAGAATCAGACTGTGCGCAGCCTTCCCGAACTCCAACACGGCATTCGGTTCACGCGCACCGGTCAGATACGCGGCGAAGCATTTCGGGCTCACCAAGTATTTCTTCAACGCGGTCTGGTCGATGGCATGACTGTCGAAATACTCACGGTCACTCATGCTCAACAGTTCACCCATTGGACAACTCCTTTCTCAACCGGGCCAACTCCAAACCCAATACGGTCAACGAGGTCTCCACCTCGTCCAAAAACATGTCAACCTCGTCGGCGTCATACGAGTCAGGCCGGAACAGGCCCGTGAACGAGGTGAACGTCTTGCGTCGCACGTCATCAGGCGTCAGCAACATTCGACATCTCCAATCGAAGCTGCTCCCTGCGCGCCAACAGTTCGCTCTGCCGGTACGTCTTGTAATGGCCCTGTTTCACACCGCAGTACGGCTTGTACCATTTGCGGAAGAACGTGTCTCCCACATGCAGGAACCGTGCGGCCTCCTCGTCGTTCGCATACACGGTGTCAAGACAGTCGATAAGCCTGTCCGCGAACTCCCGGAACTCAATCAACATGTCCTTCAACAGGCTCCGCCTCCTTCTCCTGCTCCTGCCACGTCTCCTCCATCAACGGACGGTCCGACTCGTAGTAGACGAACGCCCGCTGATACTTCTCCGGGTATCCGCCATGCAACGTCCTGTAGTTCTCCGCGAGCCTCGTACCGAACGCGAGCGCGTTCCTTTTCATCGGTTCGAAGCCTTTGGAGCGTAGGAAGTTGCTGATGGTCAGCCGGGGTTCCTTGCGTGCGGGGGGTTCGGGTTTGATTAGGCTCGTGTATTCGTCGAGGATGTGTCTTGCCCGCTGCTCCAACTCCGCTGTCGGCAGCAGGTTCTTCGCCTTGTCCAGTAATTCGAGCTGTTCGCCCGGGGGTAATGCGGTCATCGGAACCACTCCTTATATATATGTGTTTTCTTGGTTGTCCCGCCTCTCGGTCGCAAAGCCAGCCCGAAACCCCCTGTAAGGAGTGTTCCGGGAAGCATCCGATGACGGTATTCAGTTATGCAGTTATGGAGGTTCACGCTGGCCGTGTCACAGACCCGTAAATCACGCCGGGTCTCCCCGGCCATCGTTCCCGCGTCGGAAGCCAAGTGAGGAAAGAAACCTCCGCAGGTGGCGTTGACGTGAACCTCAGTGGACTGCGCCGGAATCGAACCGGGTCTCCAGACGTTTGCCACGCCATGACGAGAAGCGTGATCTGCGTACCTGGGGCAAGCCTGCCAGCCCATGCCCTCGCTTCCACCGGGGGTTGCGTTTGACGGCAATGGTGGTGGGGGCGAGGGGAAATCAGTATGGTCAAACACCGGTTTCCAATGGTTTGTTCGGTTATCACGTGGGTTTACGGTTTTCCTTCCGCTTGGCCCGTATGGTTTTCCACGCCATGCGGGAAGAATCAGATGTCCGTTTCGTCGTCCGTGCTGTAATCGTCAAGCATGGTGGCTAGTCGGAGTGGTGCGAGTATGAAGCCTGTGAGAGCCGCCACGCCGTTTTCCACTGGGTGTCGGCATGCTTCGTGTGTGAGCAACCATATGATGCAGAGGATGATGATGGTCAGCCAGAATATGGTTTTACGGGTCATGCGATGCTCCCAGTCGTCCGGCTGTGGGTGGATGTAGCCGGAATAGTGCCGGCCATATTGGTGGACGTTCATAGCGTCTCCTTGAATGCCTTCCGGGTTAGGCTTGTAATCGCCAAACCACACGCCAAACCCGGAAGGAAGAATGGTTCAATGCGACAGAATGATGAATATGCTGAACTGGTGAAGATGATGAAATCGCTGAGCGCTCTTTCCGCCAACTATTCAGCCCAGATCAGGATTCTCGAGAAGAGGATTTCAGCTCTTGAAGCTCTTGTGAGAGTACAGCGACCTGAGCTTGCAGACGCTTTGTATAATCCATCGACTGACCCAACGATTCAGTGAGTGCTGTGAGCAGTTCTGTTTTGGCGTTGCCGAGTGTTTCATGCTGTTCGAGGTCGGGGTTGTCTTCAACTGCGTCGGGCCAGTAGTGGTCGGCGAGCTTAGCTACGTCATCGAGGAATAGTTTGAGTTTTGCTACATTCGGTTTTATTTTGATCGTGTAGGTTGCGATGTTGTGTCCGGTAGGGTTGTTGCACATTATCGGCTCGATTCATAGGAAGGGAGGTGGATTATGAGGAAACTGTTTCTTGGTGACAAGTCGTTTGACTTGGCTGAAACGGTGGATGTGGAAACGTTGGAGTCGGAGCTTTCCGATGCCCTCGTGGGGGAGAAGCATGTCAGGGTTGATGTGGTAGTCGATCATGCTGACGTGTCTCTGACCGTGAACCCGCGTATTGTCCCGTACTGGTATGTGTTGGACAAGCCGCGGCAGGCTCCTGTTAGGGTTTACTGATGTTTGAGTAGTTCCCATGTCTTGTCCGGTTCGGCTTCATCGAGCCGGGCAAGCATTTTCAGGTAGGTGTAGAGTGAGGCTCCGAGTCCCACGGCGATGATGCCGTATCCCAGAAGACGGATACTCGTGGCATACAATGCCGTCAACGTTTTCCCGTTCATCACGCCACTGCTTCCAATCGACGCTCAGTCTCAGCTAGAGGATTAGTGTTATGCATTGTTAGCTCGATTCATAGGAGGGAGGTGATTGTTATGAGTTGGATGATTCACTTCAACGGTGAGGATTACGGTCCATTGACTGACGGTCAGTACAATGATTTCCGCGTCAGGTTGAACAAGGTCTCAGTCAGCGGTGGTGGTGTCGGTTTTCGTTTCCCGGTTGGTGACGGTGTAGATTCCGTTGGGACTGCCGTTGGTGTACGAGAGTTCTTCTGGACTCCGGGCGCTCCCATCAGCTTCACCCGCGTGGGCTGATTCAGGCCAGTACTTGTCAATGAGTGCCGTGAGGGCAAGCATGAAGCTTCTGAACTCGCGAAGGTCAGGTTCGATTTCCACAGTGACCTTTCCTTCTTCAAGCGAGGGAGCTTCTCTGTTTTCACCGCTCATGTCACGCCACCGCTTCCAAACGACGCTCAGTCTCAGCAAGCTCAAGTAGCTCCCATGCGCTAGGCAGCTTCAGTGCATGGGCCACCGTTTCAAGTTCCCCGATGTCCCATGCCTTCTTATCGTTAAGGCGGTAGTAGAGGGAGGACCTACTCATTCCAAGGGCTTCCGCGAGGGAAACCAGCTCTACATTGACGCGGGTTGCTTGAGTTTTGATTGCCGCTGAAATAGCTGGGTTCATCCTGCTCATATCAGCTCCTTTCTTAACTCATTTGCGTTAACTGACTACAAATGTATTAGAGAAATTGAGATACGTCAACTCAATAGAGCTAAGCGTGTCGCCAATGATTCCAAGGCGACCCGCCTTATTTAATACATATGTTGCAAAATAAACGCATTTGAGTTAGCTTTGTGTATATGGTTAGAAATTCTGATCTGCCGCAAACCAGCGGGATAACAAAAGTGATGGCTGATACCATCCGTGGGCTAATCGACAAGCGCGGACTATCCCAGACGCAAGTGGGAGACATCATAGGAAAATCTCAATCCTATGCGTCTCTCAGAATCAAGGGGCTAGCACCTTGGAACGTCGATGAAATAGACGCGCTGGCGAAGTACTTCGGATACTCGAACGGCTTCGCGCTTGTCGATTTGGCTCGCGGAATCTCTTCTAAGGAGGCTGATATAGACTAGTTCATGCTCTTATCCTTTCGTGATATGGGGCAATGCTGAGGGTTCGCCGGTTCTTGACAGGGAGTGGCGGACCCTCTCTCATTGTCTGCGCTCGTACAATTGTTCCATTGCCGTCGTCAACACGACCGGTCGGCGTCGCTCTGACTGGAACAAATGTTCGAGTACATGACTATGATTATGCACCCGATACGGGAAGCACGCAATCGAACAAACGACACAACCCACGCGGTTTGTCTCGCTTCACTGCCTATATTCACGCGAAAGAAAGGAGCCTGTCATGGATGATAAGAACGCCATCCTGCATCCGACCGCGCCGACAGGCCGCAACCTGACGCAGGACGAATACTGGAGATCGCTGGAACGCTCTTTCAACAAAGACTTCCTGAAGGTCGCGCGGGAGAAATATGAGCAGCACAACGGACTGCCGGTGGATTGAAGTCTCGCCGGACTATCGGAAAAGACTCCAGGGATTCAAATGCGCCGCCCCGTTACAGGGCGGCGATTCCATATACGCTGTGAAAAAGCACGGCACCTACTATGCGCCGTGGGAGCTGGAAGTGCAGACCACCATACGGGACTTCCGCAAATGCCGACACCCCGAATCCGAGTGGGCGCACATCTGCGTAAGCCCCGACATTTCAGGCGACGACAGGATATTCTCGTTCGTCTGGTTCGGAATCATCGGCGGAACCAAACACGACGCGAACGGATCGTATGTCATCGGATACATCGCCCGGTCGTTGGACGCCGAAGGATGCGGGTTCGGTGACTTCACTCTCAAACACGCGATGCATGTCCTCAAGGAAGACCATGAGCTGACAGGCCGGGAGGACGCGGTGGGCGCTCGTATCGACCCGATGAACTCCGCAAGCATGGCATTGTTCGAGCGCAACGGTTTCATGGACATGGGGGAGGACCCCGAAGCCACTGAATATCATCGTTGGATGCGATTCGGGTTCTCCGGCATCGACTGAAGGTCACTGCCATTCGATCTGTTTCAGGTCGAGCCTGTCCCCGATGGTCTCCATGCCGTGCATCAAATCTTCTATGGGCACGGTGCGGTAATGCTCGCTCATGGCAAGCGACGAATGTCCGACGATGCGTTGGATGATTCCCGCGTCCACGCCCATGGAGAACAGGAGGCTCACCACGGAATTACGGCATTCATGCACATACCGGTGCCCGTAGTCGGGGATGCCCGCCTTTTTCATCAGGTCACGGAACAGGGCCCTGTCATCCAAGGCGTCTATCGGCCTGCCGTCCGGTTCACGGAACACTAGCCCATACGGGTTCGGCATGTCTTTCACGGCTTCCAGATACCTGTGCAATACGACGCCCAGTTGGGGGATGATGGGCACGACCTTCCCCCTATGCGATTTCGGGGGAGTCAACGCGAACCGCTTGTACAGGTGAACCATGTCATAGCCTTCGGGCACCAGCCACATGGCGTGCGGACACCGGGACGGCATACGCTCCCCGCACGGATACACGCCCTTGTCGGGCTGGCCGCAGCCGTGCATACGGTTCAGCTCCTCCAGCTTCCAGTTGACCGTATACTTGCCCACCCACACTTCAGGACCACCGGCCTGCTCCAACGTCGGGTCGCGCCACAATTCCAGATCATCCAGCGTGGCACCCAGCATCTCACCCTGCCTCATGCCCGTCAACAGCCGCCACCATTGCCGCGCCCCGGTGACGATATCCTCAGAGGACGCTTCGAGCATGGCGCGCATCTGCTCCGGGGTGAACGCGTGACGATGCTGTTCGCCGCTCCGACCGTCCCGTGATTCGACCGCCACGACCGCGCCCATGCGAGTCTTCGGCCTTTTCGGACGGACATCCGACGTGACCGGGCTCGTCGGAATGAGCCGGTCGGCGACAGCCGCCTTGAACACCTGATTCAGCACGCCGTACACGCTCATGCGCCGCTCAAACGAGGCGGGGGTGCCGTCCACGTTCCTCAGGTTCGACAGCATGCGTTTCACCATGCTCGGCGTCACATCCGCCAATGGCATGTCCCCGTGGGGGCTGATATGCCGTCTGATGACGCTCTTGTACAAATCGATGCTGGCGGGTGCCAGCTCCGCCTGCTTCAGCTCGAACCATTGGCGCGCATAGTCGGCCAACGTGATGCGCTTGTCCGCGTTCATGCCCCATTGGCCGCGCTCCTCGAGCTTGGCCTTGATCTTCGCATCGCACTCCTTGTAGGTCTTCGCCGTGACCCACTTGCCGTTGACCTTGGCCTTCCACCGTTCGTATGTCCTGATGGTGCCGTCCTTGAGTCTGTGCTGGTAGGTCTGGCGTATCGGGTAGATGCTTCCGTTTCTTCTCTGTCTAGGCATGTCAGGCTCCTCTAATCCGGGGAAAAGTGTCAACAAGTGTCAACAAACATTTAACTGTTGACACTATATCATCAACATATTGGTAACCGATAATCGTTGGAATTCCGCCATTCCTGCGACGTCGTTCCAACGATTGTACCATATACAAGTGAACGTGGAAGGTATGCTAGCATAGCGTAGAACATCCGTTCTAAGACCCCTTGGAATCCCAATGGTTCCAAGGGGTCTCGCATATGCGGACAAGTGTTCAGAACCTGTTTTTGCGGCGAAGTGTCAACAAGGGGCAACAAACTGACGCCTCCGCACCTCCTGTTCGGCCATGTCGGGGCGTCAAATAACATTGTGTCCGAGCGATATTAGCAATTGTTAGCAACAAACTTGCTAACCGACATCGGAATCGGATACGAGAAAACCGCCAGACCCTCCCTCGAGGAAAGCGGAGGGACTGGGATTAAGCCCCACGTTGCGACTAGTAGAATCGGGCTCACATTGCCGGTTTGGATCGACGTCCATCATGGCGTGGCTGTTATGGCCATGTGCACATGCTACTTGTCACATTACGCTGGTCCGTCATGTGATGTCGTCGTCGCGGATTTGACTGCTGCGGTGCTTGTGCCCTATGGTGGGCATCGTTATGAATCACACTGATATGTTTGCATTCGCGACTGGGCTTGGTCGCATGTGGCGCCGACAGAATGTGCTGGCGACGCCGCTCAGGCATATCGAAAAACAGCTGTATCCGGTTCAGCAGAATCTGCGGCTGCGCCAATCGACTGCCTTGCATACTGCAGCATTGCGATCTTCAAGCGCTTTCGCCTGCTGACCGTAGCCAATCTGCCAAATCGTGGCATGAGCTATGCATCATAGGCTTCCGGCGTAGGTGATTGCAGGCAGCGGCTGGGAATCCAGCGCATCATCGAATGCGCAAAAGGATGACGCAGCATAGTCACACACTGCAGTCGCACTATAGTCACGTAACAGCCGATGAGAATCCGCAGCCCGATGTCTCAGCCTACCCCGCGATACACATAGCGACACCGATCAGGATCAGCGAATCGGCACACAGCGTTACGTGCGTCCGGCATAGGAACCAACGCCATCAAGGAAACATAACAGAGAGCCAACACGACAGAGCACAACACAAGGGAGCACAACATGAAGTATTTCACCACGGACACGCATTTCGGACACCCGCTTGTCACCGTATTGCGCGGATTCACCACGTTCGATCCGGGGCGCGAACAGTACGCGCGAATCCTTCGTGAGCAGGGACGCAAGGCCGCAGAGGGCTGGGCAAAGCAGATCGTCCTGGAGGATTCGCGGCTCAATTTCCGCAAGGCCGCTGATACGGATGCGCATGATGCTGCGGTCATCGCCAACATCAACGCGCTTGTCGGCGAGGATGACGAACTGTGGATCCTCGGCGACATCGGCTACCGCACATCCCTCAATCATCTCAAGGAATGCCTCCGCGAACTGCGATGCCGTCACCTGCATGCAATCATCGGTAATCACGACGACTGGTGGATGGGGGACAAGCCCGCGCTCAACCTGTTCGAAAGCATTGATCCGAACGGTGTGGTGAAGCTGGAGGGATTCGACGAGTCGCATCCGGACAACATGGAGACGGTCAACTTGTCGCATTTCCCGTACAGGGAGGACCTCGCATACGGCTGGCCCGACGATGAGGCGCGATTCCATGATCAGGCTCTGCCGTTCGATGGTCGGAAGCTGTTGTATGGGCACACGCATCAGCTTTCGCCTACGGGAGCCCGCCCGGAATCTGTGAACGTCGGGCTTGACGCATGGGATCTGTTTCCGGTTTCGCAGACGAAGGTCGTCGACTGGTTCCGCGAACCGCTGCGGAACACAGTGCCAGAGGACACTGTGCCGCAGAACACAGTATCAGCGTCAGCATCGGTAGATAGGGAGGGCTTATGACGAAGTTGATTATTCTGCGCGGGCTTCCGGCCTCCGGCAAGTCGACGTGGGCGCGGCAATGGGCGGAAGACCCGGCCAATACGTGGCCGCATTGTGTGGTTTCGCTCGATGCGATTCGACTGATGATCGCCGGGGCGGCCCAGAACCGTGAACGCATGCGCAGCAAGTATGGCAGGCGTTTCGAGGATCTGGTGGTGTCGATGGGCCGGCACATGATCGCCGATGCATTGGATGCCGGCTGGGATGTGGTGGCTGACGCCCAGCATGCGAATCCCGCATACGCGAACGAGCTGGCGCGCCTCGCGGTGCTGCACGGCGCTTTGTGGGAGACCCGGGACTTCGACGTGCCGCTGGAGGAGCTGTTACGGCGCAATGCCGAAAGGGACGAAGAGAACCGCGTGCCGGAGGATTATATTCGCGAGTCATGGAAGCGATTCCATGTGGTTATGTTCCGTCCTCTTACGCCTGGTGACCCGAATGGCAACCTGTTGGAGCGCATGCATGCCGACCCGTATGTTCGGGTCATGCATGTGCGTGGCGAGAGGGACGTGTTCGCCTGCAACTTCACGTCGGAAGCCTTCCGCAAGGGGCGGTGGAACGAGCGCACGATCAATGCGCGCGGCCTGTTCGTCGACGATGAGGGCCGCGTGGTGCAGCGCGGTTTCGAGAAGTTCTTCGCCGTGGACGAGACCGAGCAGACCGCGTTCGACAAGGTGGTCGCCTATGGTGACGAGCATCCCGGCGCTTTCCCGGTTCGGGTGGAGCGTAAGGAGAACGGTTTCCTTGGTCTGGTGGGCGCCGCAGGGGAGCGGGGACGGTTCCGGTTCTGGTCGAAGTCCGGTCAGACCGATTATTCGGCGCTGATCGAACGCCTGTTCCCGTCCGATCCGACTGTGCGCGAACGGCTGTGGCAACTGCTTCATGAGTGGAACGTCACCGCCGCTTTCGAGGTGATCGATGTGGAATCGGATCGTCATATCGTCGGATATGAGCGTTCGGGACTGCGGATGCTGCATCTGATTCGCAATCAGGAAACGTTCTCCATCGATTACGGCCATGAACCGGAGTTCGCCTCTGCTGGCGGCTTTGCGAAGCCTGAAGTGGTGGCGGTATGCAATACTTCGCAGGAGGTGGCGCAGGCGATCGATGATGCGCGACGAACCGACCGTGAGGGAGTCGTACTGTATTTCGCCGATGGTTGGATGGTCAAGGTGAAGTCCGAACGTTACCGGTTGGTCAAGTCGCTGCGTCCGCTGCTGCAGCGCGTCGTGCTGCGGGGCCGGCCGATCAACAAGAGCGGTGAGACCGCTGATCTGGTGCGAGCCGTAATCGACTATGCGCATGACCACGACATGGATCTGACCTATCGGCGCCAGATATTCGGCGAACGTGACGTCGACATGACCAAGGTCGGCGACATCCTGCGCCTGCTCGGACGAGGCTGACGGGGCGGAATCATTGCCCATGGCCCGGCAGGTGCGCGACGGGCCAATAATCATCGGCGCGCGCCCACCGTGATGCTCGCGACGTGGCGTTGACACTGTGGCATTCGCGACGCGGTGTTGCCTCCGGGGTGTTGCCTGTGCGGCCTCGCGCACTGCTGGGTGTACGCTCGTTACGGCCCTAGGCCGATGCGAGCGGTGGGGTATTCGGGCTATTCGCCCGGCTCGAAGCGGATGAGAAGGAGTGAGGCATGCACGTGGCATTGGAATCCAACATGGTGTTCGTCGGCATCGAGTACCTCGCCATCATGTGTTGGGGGCTATCCGGAGGCTTGTCCGCTATCCAGAAGGGCTATGACATCTTCTCCATCATGCTGTGCGGCTGGCTTACCGCGCTCGGCGGCGGTCTGTTCCGTGATGTGATGCTCGGCGCGTTGCCGCCTGTGGGCATCACCGATAAAGGCTATGTGCTGACTACGCTGTTCTCCGGCGTCATAGTGGTGTTCGCCCATCCGGAAGTCAAGAAATTCAAATGGACCATGACCGTCATCGACGCGTTGGGACTTGGGCTTTTCGCGGTCAATGGCACTGCGAAAGCCCTCGCATACGGCATGTCCGGCATGACCGCCGTGTTTCTCGGCATGTTCACCGCGCTTGCCGGCGGCCTTATTCGTGACATTTTCATCGGCGACGTGCCCATGATCATCCGTGACAAGCATCTGTATGCGGTGCCGTCCTTCATCGGCTGCCTCCTCACCGTGCTGGTGTGGAGGGGAGTGCGGTATGGCTGGTTCGACATGCGTTCGGAGATGATTCTCGATGTGCTCATCGTCATCATCGTGGTCACGATACGTCTGCTCTCCGTGGCATTCAATGTCACTATGCCGGGTGCGATGCCTCGGCAGCACGTCTATCTGCCGGGGGAGGACAAGTATCTGAAGCGCCCGGTGATTCACCCGCATGCCAGCGGCGACGATGAGCACGGCGAATCAGTCAAGTAATCACTATCCTTGTGCGGTGCAGTGTAGGTGCCGGCGCAGGTTGTGGCGTACGTTTTCTGAGGGTTGATGGCCCCTTATCTCATCATGCGTGCGCTGACAGCCAGTCAGCGCACGCATGATGAGGTTTTATCAGCAGGCTTGGTTGTGCCTTTCGCTCGGCGAAGCGGGACAGGCAAGGACAGGGCAATGGATATGCAACAGCCCTGCAATCCGATGGACTACAGGGCTGTCGATGAACCTTAATACAGGTTTATGCTCACAGGGCGTTAATCGCGACGGCGAGGCCGGACTTGCGGTTGGCGGCCTGGTTCTTGTGGATCACGCCAGCGCCAGCAGCCTTGTCGAGCTTCTGGGCAGCGACCTTGTAGGCGGCCTCGGCGGCAGCCTTGTCACCGGCGGCGATGGCTTCGCGAGTGGCGCGGATAGCGGTCTTCAGGCCGGACTTCACAGCCACGTTGCGAAGGTGACGCTTCTCATTGGTGAGCACGCGCTTCTTCTGCGACTTAATGTTTGCCACGTTTACTCCAAACGATGTGTTTTACAAGGACATACAAAAGTATGAGGATAGCATAGGCCCCGGAAAAACTTGCACAATGCCACGCCGAATACAGTCCTTCGGCTACACTAGGTGAAGTTTGAGTATATGCCAAGAGGAGGAATGCGTTGGTCGTCCAACACAATCAGCCGGGTTCCACCGATCAGTCCTTAATTCGTAACTTCTGCATCATTGCGCACATCGATCACGGCAAATCCACTGTGGCCGATCGTATCCTGCAGTTGAGCGGCATCGTGCCCGAACGTGAGATGCGCGACCGATTCCTCGACCGCATGGACATCGAGCAGGAGCGTGGCATCACCATCAAGTCCCAGGCTGTGCGTGTCCCTTGGACGTTCGACGGTACTGAATACACGCTCGGCATGATCGACACCCCAGGGCATGTGGACTTCACCTACGAGGTTTCCCGAGCGCTGGCCGCCTGCGAAGGCGCCGTGCTGCTCGTGGATGCCACCCAGGGCATCGAGGCACAGACCCTATCCAACCTGTATATGGCACTCGACCATGACCTGGCCATCATTCCGGTGCTGAACAAGATCGATCTGCCGTCCGCCGAACCGGACAAACACGCAGAGGAGATCGCCGGTCTGATCGGTTGTGAGCCGAGCGATGTGCTTCGCGTCTCCGGCAAGACCGGTGAAGGCGTGGCCGATCTGCTCGACCATATCGTCATGGAGATCCCCGCCCCGCACGGTGACCCGGGTGCGCCCGCCCGTGCGCTGATCTTCGATTCCGTGTACGACTCCTACCGTGGCATCGTCACCTACATCCGCATGGAGGATGGCGAACTGCACGACCGCGAGAAGGTGCACATGATGGGTATCGGCATGACCCACGATCCCATCGAAATCGGTGTGATCAGCCCCGACATGACGCGCACCAAGGCGCTGGGTGCGGGCGAGGTCGGCTACATCATCACCGGAGCGAAGGATGTGAGCCAATCCAAAGTCGGCGATACCCTGACCTCCGCAGTCCGCCCGGCGACAGAACCACTGCCCGGCTACCGCGACCCCAAGCCGATGGTGTATGCCGGTCTGTTCCCTATAGATAATGCCCAGTTCCCGGAGCTGCGCGACGCGCTTGACAAGCTCAAGCTCAACGATGCCGCCTTGGTGTACACCCCGGAAACCTCGGTGGCGCTGGGCTTCGGCTTCCGCTGCGGATTCCTGGGACTGCTGCACATGGAGATCGTCAACGAACGCCTGTCGCGCGAGTTCGGTTTGGATCTGATTCAGACCGCTCCCAACGTCACCTATGATGTGACCGCCGAAGACGGCAGCGAACACCATGTGACCAATCCGAGCGAGTTCCCGGACGGCAAGATCAAGAAGATCGTCGAGCCGATGGTGGCCGCCGACATCATCACGCCCAAGGAGTTCATCGGCTCGGTGATGGACCTGTGTCAGGACCACCGCGGCATCATGGGCACCATGGAATACCTCTCCACCGACCGCGTGGAGATGCACTACCGCATCCCGTTGGCCGAGATCGTGTTCGATTTCTTCGACCAGCTCAAGTCCCGCACCAAGGGATACGCTTCGCTTGACTACCACGAGGACGGCGAGCAGTCCGCCGATCTGGTCAAGGTGGACATCCTTATCCAGGGTGAGAAGGTGGACGCGTTCAGCGCCATCGTGCATCGCGACAAGGCATACAGCTATGGCGTGATGATGACCAAGAAGCTGCGTGGCCTGATTCCCCGCCAGCAGTTCGAGATTCCGATTCAGGCGGCCATCGGTTCGCGCATCATCGCCCGTGAGAACATCCGCGCTCTGCGCAAGGACGTGCTCGCCAAGTGCTACGGCGGCGACATCACCCGTAAGCGCAAGCTGCTCGAGAAGCAGAAGGCCGGCAAGAAGCGTATGAAGATGCTCGGCCATGTGGAGGTGCCACAGGAGGCGTTCATCGCCGCGCTGTCCACCGATGAGGACGCCAACGACCGCGACACCAAAGACAAGATCCGCGCCGCCCAGAAGACGGAAGGCTGATTGTGAGGAGCCCCCTCTGACGAGGGGACTCCCGGCGAAGCCTGAGTGAGGTGGTAGCCGAGCATTATTTCCTGGCTCTCCTCTCTGAGGGGAGCTGTCAGCGGAGCTGACTGAGGGGAGTAACACGTATATGACCTACGAAATATACATCCACGTGCCGTTCTGTCTGCGTCGTTGTGGGTATTGCGATTTCAACACGTACACGGCTGTGGATCTCGGCGCAGGTGCCTCGCGCGGCAACTATGCCAACATGGTCATCCGCGAGATGGAGCTGACGCGCGCATGGCAGCTCGAGCACGGCATTGACGAACCGTCGGCGTCGACCGTGTTCTTCGGAGGCGGCACGCCCACCATCCTCTCCGCAGATGATCTGGTGGCCATGCTCGAGGCGATTCGGCGCATCTGGGGTCTTGAGCCCGATGCCGAAATCACCACCGAAGCCAATCCGGACACCGTCAACGAGTACTACATCGGCAAGCTCGCCGAGGGCGGCTTCACCCGCATCTCCTTCGGCATGCAGTCGGCGGTGCCGCATGTGCTCAAGACTCTTGACCGCACGCACACGCCCGCCAGCGTGGAGGCCGGCGTGCGCGCCGCGAACAGGTTCGGTCTGCGCTCCAGCGTGGACCTCATCTACGGCGCGCCGGGGGAGAGCCTCGACGATTGGCGCACGTCGGTCAACACCGCCATCGACCTTGGCGTGAACCACATCTCCGCATACGCGCTTACTGTAGAACCCACCACCAAGATGGGGCGTCGCATCGCCGCCGGCGCGCTGTCGAAACCGGATGACGACGACGAGGCCGCCAAATACGAGATCGCTGACGACCTGTTCTCCGCAGCCGGTCTCGGATGGTACGAGGTCTCGAACTGGGCACGCCCCGGCTACGAAAGCCGCCATAATCTTGGTTACTGGCGCAACGTCGACTGGGCGGGCCTCGGGCCCGGCGCGCATTCGCACTACAATGCGCGCGCCGATGTGTCCGGTCGGCCTCCTCTGACAAGGGGGCTGTCAGCGAAGCTGACTGGGAGAGAGATGGAGTTCCCGACCGCCCAACCGAGGGAACAGACCGTGGTCATGAACGCCCTGCGGGCCTGGGACATTGCCCATCCACGACTGTGGGGCACCGCGCTCAACGAGGGTCACATACCATGGGGCGGCAGTGAGGCAATCACTCCCGAGGAAAACCTCGAAGAGCTCATCATGTTGGGACTGCGCATCCGTGACGGCCTCGACCTCGGCCGTATCAACCACGAAATCGAGGAATTCAACGCCACGAAACCGGTGGGGAAGACGTCGTCGATACTGCGATCCATAGTCGTGGACCAGTTGCATCCGTTGATTGACGAAGGGCTGATTGTCTGTGAGGGGCATAGGGTGATACCCACACGCAAAGGACGATTGCTCAACGATATGCTCATAGAGCGGTTCTTCGATCTGGCGGGTATGTGATCGATCAGCATGCAAAAAAGAAAAAGCGGACGCCTTTGTCCGATATTTCAATTATTCCGGTTCATAGCCGGATGTTGAATTATCGAGTCTTCTATTCGTATTGTCTTGTGCCCAGCTGAAGAATAGGTTTGTAGCTTATTCGCCAGCATGGGGGTTGACGTTCAGCGGGCGTTCTTCTCGACGTCCTTGAGCACGTCGGCCATGATCTTGCCATTGGCCATGCCGGACTGGGCCATGGAGCTGATGCCGTACAGAGCGAGACCACGCATCACGGAATCCTTGAAAGACATAATCGTTTCCTTTCGTCGGTCAAAGCCACAGGGCTTTGATGATTGTTGGCTTCTTTTGAAACCGGTTTCAGAATAGCGTAATAGCGGGCGCAAGGCAAGTGATGCATGACGCTACGGCGTTTCGCGCAGAATCCCGCTGTTCCTACTGCCGCCTCAATCTAACCGGTTCGATATTGATTTCAATTGTGCTGCTAAGAATGCGAACAAAAGCTGGGCTGTCATTGTGTCGATGACATTGTACTGTTGAACCAGTTGGCCATATGCAACAGTGCTAGAGAGAGGTGCAGTAGGAGATGGCGAGAAGTGCTGGGCGCAAACGGCCGGTGATCAAGGATGTCGCCAAGCTTGCCGGGGTCTCCGCCCCGACGGTGTCTCGTTTCCTCAACGGCACGGCGGGCATCACGGAGGAGAAGCGCAGGCGCATCGCCCGAGCCATCGAAGAGCTTGGCTATGAGCCGAGTGTCGCCGCCAGAGCTTTGTCGAACCGCGAGATGGATATCGTGACGGTGTTCGCGTCAAAGCCTGACGAGGTATCGACTTCGGCCACCAATCATGGTGTGGAGTCTGCCGCCCGCATGCAACGGTTCCTGCTCAACATCGTGTCCCTGGACGAGTCGGACATGGGGTCGGTCGAGGCTCGAGTGCGTATGGGCTTGTCAGTGCGGCCGGCGGGCGTCATCGTCTACGAGTATGGCTGGGCCGGTGTTGAGGCGCTGAAGCGGCTGCCGAAGGACATTCCCGCGGTGGTCGTCGGCGGAGGCTTCGGCGATGGCGACTATCAGGTGATTAACGCCGAGCGTGATGGTGGGCGATGGATGACCATGCATTTGCTCGACTTGGGGCATAAGACCGTATTCCATGTGGCCTGGGATCAGGATGCCGGTGACAATTCACGCTCGAACGGCTGGCGCGACGCGCTCGCCGAACGTGGTGTCGAGGTGCCTGATCCGGTACTGGTGCCATTCGCCGATCTTGACGCCGCCTTTACGGCCGGCAAGACATTGGGTTCCCGGGGAAGCGTGACTGCCGTCTTCGCCGCAACCGATGAAATCGCCATCGCAGTGATGAAGGGACTGCGCGAGGCGGGACGGAAGGTCCCCGATGATGTGAGCGTGGTCGGGTTCGATGATATGCGTTTCGATGCCATGTGGGAACCGGCGCTCACCAGCTACACCCAGAATTTCCATGAGATGGGGGAGCGGGCCTTCCGCATGCTGTATGGGCAGATCGAGGCGCAGCGCAACGGCCAGGAGCCGCCGCCCGCTCAGATCGAGGTGGTGCAGGGCCGTCCGTGCCTGCGTGCCTCCGAGCGCACGCCGTTGAATCCGTCGAAGAATACGAGCCATGGGTCACGGTGAGCGGGGGTCCCACATGGCACCACCATGACAGCGCGATGTGCCAGACCTGGGCGCGAGTGCAGTCACCACAGAATGTCCGCCGGCGCAGTGGTTTTGTTGCGTTCGATGATGAGACATATTTCCTCAGGGGATTCTTTGCATCCTCGTCGAATCCACAGCCAGACGATAGAGGCGACGGCGGAGACGAGAATTTCCATCGCATAGTCGGCCGGAATGCCGTTGTAGATGGTTTGTGGTTCGGAGTCTCGGTGTTTCGCTTGCGTGATGATGAGTCGCTTGAGCACGTCCTTGAAGCGCTCGTAAAGAGACATATCGTTGCCGGATTGTGATATCGCGTCGAAGAATGCATAGTCGTTTTTCACATACTGCAGTGCTTTGGCGATGGATTGAGATTGAAATACGTCAACGACTGATTTGCCGGCTTGACTGATCGTTGGTTCGGTTGGATTGACGCGTTCGACGAGAATGCGCGTCAAATCGTCAATGGTGTCGTTGATGAGTTGTTGGCGCAGGTTGAACTTGTCGACATAATGCATATAGAACGTGCCGCGATTGATGTCTGCGGTTCGAGCGATATCGCTGACGGTCATCGCTTCGAAACCTTTCGACTTAACCAGCGTGGTGAATGCGGACTTGATCTTGGCTTCGGTTTTCGTATTGCGTTTGCCTGTTGCGGATGTCATGGGCTTCTCCTCAAGTATGAGTTGAGTTGTGTGATCGGCTATTGCGGAATCATAGCAATCTACAACAGATTCTATCAACATGTTGTTCAT
The DNA here is from genome assembly GCF_006408855.1 of Bifidobacterium sp. UTBIF-68. Lineage (NCBI taxonomy): Bacteria > Bacillati > Actinomycetota > Actinomycetes > Bifidobacteriales > Bifidobacteriaceae > Bifidobacterium > Bifidobacterium sp. UTBIF-68. The sequence goes on from NZ_JFAN01000022.1 coordinate 60,393, forward strand.
TTAATGCCATAATGAACGGATTTTATGGGACTGTTCAATTTGAACAGAATGGCAGAAATCGTTCGTTGACATGGCTTTTGTGCCGTCTTTATCATCATGGCAGTAAATCAACATGTTGTTTATTCAAAGGAAGGTGGTATCGATGGCCTACATTGAAATGATGCATAGTTTCAAGCGTTACCATATGGGCGACGCCACTATCGTCGCCAACAACGACGTGAGCTTCGGCATCGAGAAGGGTGAACTGGCAATCATCCTCGGTTCGTCCGGCGCCGGCAAATCGACTGTGCTCAACATTTTGGGCGGCATGGACACCAACAGCGAGGGGCAGGTGATTATCGACGGCAAGGACATCTCGAACTACACTGCACGGCAGTTGACCGACTACCGCCGCACCGATATAGGGTTCGTGTTCCAGTTCTACAACCTCGTGGCCAACCTCACCGCCCGGGAGAACGTCGAACTCGCTTCCGAAATCGTGCGCGATGCGCAGGATCCGGTTCAGGCGCTCGTGGATGTGGGGCTGAAGGACCGCATCGACAACTTCCCGGCGCAGCTCTCCGGCGGTGAGCAGCAGCGCGTCGCCATCGCCCGCGCTGTGGCCAAGAACCCCAAGATTCTCCTGTGCGACGAGCCGACCGGTGCGCTCGACTACAACACCGGCAAGCAGGTGCTGCGCATCCTGCAGGACCAGAGCCGCGTCAAGGGCGCCACCGTGGTGATCGTCACCCACAACTCCGCCATCGCGCCCATCGCCGATCGCGTGATCCACATGCATGACGCGCGAGTTAAATCCATCGAGGTCAACGAGCACCCCATGGACATCGAGGACTTGGAATGGTGAGCGCTATGACGTCTCGCAGGCTTCGCAGACCTCGCAAACGCATGCTGTGGCGCGACATCCGTGCCACCCTCGCCAAATCCAAGGGGAGGTTCGCTTCCATCGTGAGCCTCATGGCCCTAGGATCGTTCGCCCTCGTGGGTCTGTTCGCCACCGCGCCCGACATGCGGGCCACAGGCCGCGCGTTCTACGACGAGCACAATCTTGCGGATGTGACCGTGATCAGCGACTACGGCCTAACCGCCGACGACGAGGCGATCATTCGTGGAACAGCCGGAGTGAAGGACGCCGAATTCGGCTACTTCAAGGATGTGACGATCGCGGACAGCGATTACAGCCTTCGTATCCACTCGCTGCCCGAGACCGTCTCCACCTATGAGGTCGTGGAGGGCCGACTACCGCAAGCGGCCGGGGAGATCGCGCTTGACTCGGGGGAGCGTGATCGGTTCGCCGTGGGCAGCTCCATCCGCGTGACCGAACTGCCGGACATCGCCGGCGACACCGTGCTCAGACGGACCGACTTCACCGTAGTCGGCTTCGTGGAAGCCAGCGACACCGTCTCCAACCTCAACATGGGGCAGTCCACCGCTGGATCCGGCGAACTCGACGGATACGCCGTGGTCACCGCGGGCACGTTCGACTCATCCGTGGCGATGATCGGCCGCGTCACCTTCGAGGACACAGTCGGACTGAACTACTGGGATGACGCCTACCGCGACCGCGTGCAAGATCACAAGACCATGCTCTCCCGGCGTCTCGCCAACCAGCCCGCCGCCCGCCGTGACTCCATCCGTTCCGAACGGCGCGAGCAGATCGCCAAGGCGCAGGAGCAGGTGGACGACGCCAAACAGCAGCTCACGGACGCCCAAACTCAGCTCGACGACGCCAAGGCGCAGATTGAATCCGGCAAGGACCAGCTTACCCAAGGCCAGCTCGACGCCGTCGACCAGGCATCCTCCGCGGCCGCCGAACTCGCCGGCGCAACCTCGCAGATCGCTTCCGCCAACTCCACGCTCTCCGCCGCCCAAACCCAGCTCGCCGCCGGCGCACAGCAACTCAATCAGGGCCAGGGCAGTCTCGAACTCGCCTGGCTCCAGCTCAACGAGGCCGGCAAGCAGCTTACCGCGGCCCGCACGGCGCTTGACGCTTCCAAGATTGCGCTCGACGCCACTGGCCGTCTCCTCGCTTCATGGGAGAAAACCGGGATAACCGGCACGGCATACCAAAGTCTCAAGGGGCGGTACGATCAGGCGCTCGCCGACTGGAACACGGCCGCGGACACGTACAACGCCATGCTGGACCAATACAACAGCGGCCTTGAACAGTTCAACGAAGGGGCCGCCAAGCTCGATCAGGGATCCGAGGAGTACCAAAAGAACGCGGCCGCGATCGCGGAAGCCCAAAAACTGCTTGCATCCAAGCAGACCGAACTCGGGCACGCCGTCTCCACGGCCGCATCCGGATCGGCGTCCGACGGCGCCTCACAGATGATCCAAGGCCAGCGCGACCTCGAGAAAGCCGAGGACGAATACGACCAGAAGCTCAAGGAATTCAATGACGCCAAGCCCGAGGCCGAGAAGAAGATCGCCGACGCGGAACGTCAGATCAAACTGGCGAGCGAAAAGGTGGACACTCTCGAAGTGCCCGCGTACTCGATCGACGGCCGGCGCGAGGGACTCACCTCCGAGGGATACCGCGTGTACGAGATCATCGCGGACATCGTCATGAAACTCGCGCGCATCTTCCCGATCTTCCTGTACTTTGTGGCCGCGCTGGTCACGTTCACCACCATGGGCCGCATGGTGGATGAGGAGCGCACCAATTCCGGCACCCTCAAGGCGTTGGGATACGGGAACGCGGACATCATGAAGAAATTCCTCGTCTACGGCTTCTCCGCCTCCACGGCCGGCACGATTCTGGGCGTGGCGGCCGGGCACACCATCCTGCCGCTCATCGTCTACCACGCCTATGATTCCGGATTCACCATGCCACGCATCGAGCTGCACTTCCATCCGGGCGTGACCGCCGCCGCGTTCCTACTCGCATGGGCGAGCGCCGTGGCACCCGCGTGGATCGCCGCGTCCCGCGAGCTCAAGGAGAGGCCCGCCGCGCTGCTCCTGCCCAAGCCTCCCGCCAAGGGCTCGAAGATCTTCCTCGAGCGGATCACGCCCGTGTGGGACCGCCTGAACTTCACCCGTAAGGTCACGGCCCGCAACCTATTCCGTTACAAGTCTCGCGGCTTCATGACCATCTTCGGCGTGGCCGGCGCAGTGTCGCTGCTCACCGCGGGACTGGGCGTACAGGCGTCGATCGGCCAAATCGGCGAGCACCAGTTCGGCGGCATAATTCATTATGACCTGATCGTGGCGGAGAAATCAGACAACAACGCGGACCAGCGCGACGCCGTATCCAAGGCCGTCGCCCCGGCGGACGGGGATGACGGCAACAGGGCGATCGACCAATCCGCGCCAATCCGCTACGAGGAGCTCACCACCACCGCCGGCAAACAGGGCGACAAGCAGACGATCACGCTCATCGTCACCGACGACGCCTACAACTTCGGAGACTACATCACCCTGCGCGACCGTGTCTCGCACGACCCGCAGGTCCTGACCGACCGAGGCGCGATCATCTCTGAACGCATGGCGGACATGCTCGGTGCCAAGGCCGGGGACACCATATCCGTGACGGATCCCGACGGCACGGAGCGCAAGGTGCGCGTGGACGGCGTGACCGAAATGTACATCGGCCACTTCATGTTCATGTCCTCCGGCGGCTACGGTCGCGCGTTCCACGCCGACTACCAGTCCAACGCCTACATGGTCCGTCTCAAGGATTCGTCCGTGGACAACGCCAACAGGCAGGGAGCTGACCTTATGACTGTGGACGGGGTCAAGGGCGTGGTGCAGAACATCACCATGAGGAACCAGGTGGCCACGATCGTCGACTCGCTAGACCAGATCATGGAGGTGCTCATCTTGGTGGCCGCGCTGCTTGCGGTGGTGATTCTCTACAACCTCACCAACCTCAACGTGTCCGAACGCATTCGCGAACTGTCCACCATCAAGGTGCTCGGCTTCCATACCGGGGAAACGACCATGTATATCTATCGTGAAACGATCATCCTGTCCGTGCTCGGCGTGTTGGCGGGATACGGGTTCGGGGCCGTCCTGCACCGTTACATCATCACCGAGGTGCCGCCCGACGAGGTCATGTTCGACCCGGCCCTCGCCTGGTCTGCGTTCGCCGTGCCGCTTGCCGTGGTGGTCGTGGTGCTCGCCATGCTCGGCTGGGTGGTCTGGCGCCGCCTCAAGGACGTGGATATGCTCGGTGCGTTGAAGAGCGTGGAATGAGCCGGAAATAGAGGAAGAAAGGAAAACCTATGAACCATCCGGTCGAATCGAATGATGCCGCTCCGCTGCGCTTCTGCGGCAAGGTCGACTTCCAGTCGCACTACCTGCCGCCTGCGTACCTGGAATTCCTGCGTGCGCATTATCCCGGCAACCCGGACGGCTATCCCACGCCCGACTACTGGACTCCCGACTGGCAGCGCGACAAGATGGACCTGCTCGGTATCGCCTACGCGCATTTGGAGCTTTCCTCGCCGAACGTCTTCCTGCCGCAGGTGGACGACTGTCTGCGGCTGGCCCGGAAGATCAACGACCAGGGAGCGGCGATCGCCGCCGAGGACCCAACCCGGTTCGGTCTGATTGCCACGTTACCACTGCCGTGGGCCGAGGCATCCGCGGCGGAAGCCCGGCGCGCGCTCGACGAGCTCAAGGCTGACGGCGTGGGACTGACGACCAACCATCACGGCGTGTACCTCGGCGACCCCCGGCTCGACCCGGTGATGAGCGAACTGGACGATCGTGGCGCTATGGTGATCGTCCACCCCACCGCGCCGCCCGTGTCCGTGCCTGGCGCATGCGAGGGCCTGTCCCTTCCTGCTTTCGAGTACTTCGTGGAAACCACGCGGGCCTTCACCAACATGGTGCTGGAGGACACGTTCGTCAAGTTCCCGAGCATCCGTTGGGTGATACCGCACGCCGGCGCGTTCGTTTCCATTCTCGCCGACCGGTTCGAAAGCTTTGCGTTCATGCTGCGCTTCGCTGACCCGGACCGCCGTGTCGACTATATGGACGCCATGTCCCACGTGTATTACGACCTCGCCGGATTCAGTGAGCCCAAGCAGCTAGCCGACCTTTTACGCAATGTGCCAGACACCCACCTGCTGTACGGGTCGGACACCCCCTACACGCCCATCGAGGCCGTGCTCGGCCAGGCCCGGGCGCTGGAGGGAACCGACAAGCTCACCGAGGAGCAGAAGCGCATGGCGTTCACCGGCAACGCGCTCGCCATCAACCCGAAGCTCGCGGGGATCCCGGCCTTGGTCAGGGCGGCTTCCGAACCCGCGGGGAATGTCGCGGTGAAGCGGGACGGACGGTGGCATGTGCGGCTCTTGCACGATCTCTTCCCGCGCAGGCATGTGGCCGTGCGCGTGCCTGTTCCGCCGCACGAGGCCGCCCCAAAGATAGCCGGAGCCGTTCGTGATGCCGCCGCCGCGCGTCTTGCGCCCGACCCCGGCGACGACCCGGCACTCACCGCCCGTTACGACGCGCGGCTCAACTCGCCGGTGGGCGTAATCGCGATTCCCGTGATCGTCTCCTACGACGACGCGACCCGAACCTCGTTCCACGGCAAGGCGAAGGTCATGGGAATCGTGGCATCCTACCGGGATGGCGTGCGCGACGGGACGCGGCATTCGTTCGACATTCGCGTGCGCCTGCCATTCGGCCCGCTCACCGTCCACCTCAATGCTGACGTGTCCGAACCCGACGGCTCGGTCACGGGCACGGCCGTCGCGCCCCATCGCAGGCCCATGGCCTTCACCGGCCGGCGGTTGTAGGCTGTAGGCTGTAGGCAGTCGCCGGCCGGATCAGTCCTCGAAGCTGGTGACTTTGACGGCGAGCGCGCTCGGCATGAGTTTCGTGAATATGCGGTAGAGCTTGTAGAACAGCATCGGCGTGTAGGTGGCATGCCCGCGTTCGGCCATCATGAATGTGCGTGCGGTCTCTCGTTTGAGATTCAGATAGGGATGCCGCCCGAGCTTTCCGGTCGAGGTGCCCTGCATGTTCATTTCGGTGTTCATGTTTCCGGGGCTCATCAGCAGCACGTTCACGCCGCGCTTGCGTTCCTCCTCGTGCAACGCCCGTGCGAGGAAGCGCGTATGCGCCTTACTTGCCGCATATACCGCCTGCCAGGGTTCGGCGCGAACGAGGCGACCGGGCCTGTGATCACCTCGAACGAGCCCGCGCGCCAGAGGATATGTCGGCTCGATGAAAGGTGCTGGACGTCTCATCCCGCCGCCTTTGCCGGGTCTTTGCACGCGAGCTGCATTGTTTTTGCGACCTCGGTAGCGGTGAATCAGCGGTGAATCAGCTAACTTTGGATTGCCGGGGTGGGGATATGGCGATGTGATAGATAAGCTGGTGCCATGACCCGAAACACCCGATACGTATGCGCCCCCGACTCGTTCAAGGAAAGCCTCACTGCATCTGAAGCGGCGCAGGCCATGGCGGCAGGCATCCGAAAGGCCGACCCCGATGCCGAAATCCGCCTGCTGCCCATGGCCGATGGCGGCGAGGGCACGACCCGCGCGCTGGTCGATGCCACGGGCGGTTCGATGCGGACGACAGCGGCTCACGATCCGTTGGGTCGGGGCATCACGGCGGAATACGGCCTGCTCGGCGACGGTGCGACCGCAGTCGTGGAGGTCGCCGCGGCGAGCGGTTTGGCATTGCTGGCGCCGTCCGAACGCAATCCGCTGGTCACCTCGTCATATGGCACCGGCGAGCTCATCCGCGCGGCATTGGATGACGGCGCGACCTGAATCATCGTCGGACTCGGCGGCAGCGCGACCAACGACGCAGGCGCCGGCATGCTTCAGGCGCTCGGCGTGCGGCTGCTCGATGATGAAGGCCGCGAGCTGCCGGCCGGGGGAGCGGCGCTCGCCCGACTGGCCGACATCGATGTCTCGGGGCTCGATGCGCGGCTGCATGACGTCGAGGTGATCGCCGCATGCGACGTCACCAATCCTCTGGTCGGCCCGCAGGGTGCCAGTGCCGTGTTCAGTCCGCAGAAGGGCGCAACCGCCGACGATGTCGCGCTGCTGGACCGCGCGCTCGGCCACTTCGCCGAGATCGTCGAACGGCGGCTGTCCGTGGACGTGGCCGGTGTTCCCGGTGCCGGTGCCGCTGGCGGCATCGGTGCGGCGTTGAAAGGTATCCTCGATGCCGGGTTCCGTCATGGCGTGGACGTCGTCATCGAGACCGTGGGATTGCCCGATGCGGTCCGGTGGGCGGATGTGGTGTTCACCGGGGAGGGTTCAATCGACGCCCAGACACGATACGGCAAGACCCCCGCCGGGGTGGCCGAGACCGCCAAGCGCTATGGCAAGCCGGTCGTTGCTATCGCCGGGCATGTGGGCGAGGGCATAGACGAGCTGCATGCCGTCGGCATCGACGCCATCTTCGGCATCGCTCCCGGTGCGGCCACCTTGCAGGATCTTCTTGAGGATGCTCCGGCGAATGTGGAACGTACCGCGGAGCAGGTCACGCGACTGCTCATGCTGGGCGGGAAATAGCTGATGATATCTGTGAGGGATGCCGTCAGTCCTATCTGTCCGCTGTCCTGACTGTTGTTGCCGACGAATGATCTGTCGGCGGCGCCGGTCATCTCGTCCAAATCCACTATGCCCGCATTCAATGTTGCCGCCATCATTCAATAGCGGATAATCATGTTTGCATAAAGATGTCCAGTACCGGCGCGGCTTATCAGGAAAAGTCGCTAAAATCAACTCTTGACTTTTTCTGCAATTCGGTATATGGACAGCGAAATGCAATCGACATACCGCAACGCTACTCTGTCAACAGCAACTTAGGAAGTGGCACGTTTGTGAGCGCGCCCATAAGCAATTGAGGTGATTTCGGTGACATTCAAAGCCCCGCTTGATCTCACGGTCCATGCTCCGGATGGCATGTACGACCCCTCCAACGAGCATGACGCCTGTGGTGTGGGTATGGTCACCACCTTGAACAAGCGTCCGGAACGCAAGATCGTCACCGACGCCATCGAGGTGCTGGTCAATCTGGATCACCGTGGTGCCGTGGGTGCCGAGGAGAACACGGGTGACGGCGCCGGCATCCTGATGAGCATGCCGGATGAGTTCATGCGTGCCGTCATCCCCGCCGACCTGCCCGAGGAGGGCCATTACGCGGCCGGCATCGCGTTCCTTGACCGCGACATCGAGACCTCCGGCCAGCAGGAGCAGGCCATCGCCAGGATCGTGCGCGAGGAGGGCCTCGAAGTGCTCGCCTGGCGCGTGGTGCCCACCAACCCGGACGGACTAGGCCTGCAGGCGCTCGCCGCAATGCCGGGCTTCAAGACCCTTGTGGTCGCCTCCCCGGATGGTTCCCTCGCCGGCATCGACCTTGATCGCAAGACCTTCCGCATTCGCAAGCGTGTGGAGCATGAGGTGGGCGTGTACTTCGCCTCCCTCTCGGCCCGTACCATCACGTACAAGGGCATGCTCACCACCATGCAGCTCACCAGGTTCTTCCCGGACCTGAACGACGAGCGTATGAAGGCCGTTGTCGCCATCGTCCACTCCCGTTTCTCCACCAACACGTTCCCGAGCTGGCCGCTGGCCCAGCCGTTCCGCCTGCTGGCCCACAACGGCGAGATCAACACCATTCAGGGCAACCGCAACTGGCTGTCCGCCCGCGAGGGCCGTCTGAGTTCAGAACTGCTCGGCGAGTTCAAGCCGCTGCTGCCGATCACCACGCCCGGCTACTCCGATTCCGGCACCTTCGACGAATGCCTCGAGCTGTTGCACCTCGCCGGCCGCTCCCTGCCGCACGCCATCTGCATGATGCTGCCGCCGGCGTGGGAGAAGAACCCGGATCTCGACCCGGATGTACGCGCTTTCTACGAGTACAACAACACGCTCATCGAACCGTGGGATGGCCCGGCCGACATTGTCTTCACCGACGGCACTCAGGTGGGTGCCCTGCTCGACCGCAACGGCTTCCGCCCTGGCCGCTGGCAACTCACCGATGACGGCTATCTGGTGCTCGCCTCCGAAGCCGGCGTGATTCCGGAGAACGATCCGAAGCACGTGGTGGCCAACGGACGCCTCGAGCCCGGCAAGATGTTCCTTGTGGACACCGCCGAAGGCCGTATCATCCCGGACGAGGAGATCAAGAAGAGTCTCGCTTCCCAGCACCCGTACCGCAAGTGGGTCGAGGGCAACTCCGTGGAGCTCTCCGACCTGCCCAAGCGCGAGCATGTGAACCACTCCGGCCAGTCCGTCCAGCGCCGTCAGCGCGCCTTCGGCTACACCGAGGAGGACCTGAAACTCCTGCTCACCCCGATGGCCAACACCGGCAAGGAGCCGCTGGGCTCCATGGGCAACGACACCCCGCTGCCGGCCCTGTCGAACCGCAGCCGCATGCTCTTCGACTACTTCCACCAGAAGTTCGCGCAGGTGACCAACCCGCCGCTCGACTGGGAGCGCGAGGAGATCGTCACTTCCCTTGAATCCGCCATCGGCCCCGAGCCGAACCTGCTGGCCGATTCCGAGCTGCACGCCAAGAAGATCCTCATCCCGCTGCCCGTGGTCAACTCCGACGAGATGGCCCAGCTGAAGCGCCTCGACAAGGCCCGCGTGCTCGGCGGCTATTACCGCCCGTACGTGGTCAAGGGCCTGTATCAGGTGGCCGGCGGCGGCAAGGCGCTTGAAGAGCGTCTTGAAGAGATTTTCTCCGAAATCGATGAGGCCATCGAGAACGGCAAGAACTTCATTGTGCTCTCCGACCGTGAATCCAACCATACGTGGGGTCCGATCCCGTCGCTGCTGCTCACCTCCGCCGTGCAGCATCACCTGCTGCGCCGCCACACACGCACGCAGATCTCCATGGCCGTGGAGGCCGGAGACGTGCGCGAGGTGCACCATGTGGCCCTGCTCATCGCCTACGGTGCCGCCTGCGTGAACCCGTATCTGGCGTTTGAATCCGTGGAGAATCTGGCGCGCACTGGCTACCTCAAGGTGGATGCGGAAACCGCCGTGAAGAACCTCACCAAGGCTCTCTCCACCGGCGTACTCAAGATCATGTCCAAGATGGGTGTCTCCACCATCATGAGCTACCGCGGTGCCCAGCTGTTCGAAGCCGTGGGTCTCAACCAGGAGGTCGTGGACGAGTACTTCACCGGCACCACCTCCCGCGTGGGCGGCGTGGGCCTCGACGAGCTCGCCGAGGAGGTGGCCGTCCGCCACCGCGTGGCCTACCCGAACCAGTGGACCGCGGCCCCGCACCGCAACCTGCGCACCGGCGGCCTGTACAAGTGGCGCCGTACCGGCGAGGACCACCTGAACGACCCGGAGGCCATCTTCCTGCTCCAGCAGTCGACCCAGCGCGGCGACTATCAGATGTTCAAGAAGTACTCGCACCACATCAACGACACGTCGAACCGCATCATGACCCTGCGTGGCCTGATGAAGTTCAACGAGACCCGCAAGCCCATCGACATCTCCGAGGTCGAGCCGGCCAGCGAGATCGTCAAGCGCTTCTCCACCGGCGCCATGAGCTACGGCTCCATCAGCCAGGAGGCCCATGAGACGCTCGCCATCGCGATGAACTCGATCGGCGCGCGCTCCAACTCCGGTGAGGGCGGCGAATCCGACGACCGCATCGAGGATCCGCTGCGCTACAGCCGTATCAAGCAGATCGCCTCCGCGCGCTTCGGCGTCACCTCGGACTACCTCGTGCACGCCACCGACCTGCAGATCAAGCTCGCCCAGGGCGCCAAGCCCGGCGAGGGCGGCCACCTGCCGGGCGCCAAGGTTCCGCCGTGGATCGCCACGGTGCGTCACGCCACCCCGGGCGTGGAGCTCATCTCCCCGCCGCCGCACCACGACATCTACTCCATCGAAGATCTGAAGCAGCTGATCTATGATGCGAAGCTCGCCAACCCGAAGGCCCGTATCCACGTCAAGCTCGTCTCCGAGTTCGGTGTGGGCACCATTGCGGCCGGCGTGGCCAAGTGCCATGCCGACGTGGTGCTAATCTCCGGCTACGACGGCGGCACGGGCGCGGCCCCGCTCAACGCCATCCGCCACGCCGGCACGCCATGGGAGATCGGCCTGTCCGAGACCCAGCAGACGCTGATCCTGAACGGTCTGCGCTCCCGCATCGTCGTCCAGTGCGACGGCGAGCTCAAGACCGGCCGCGACGTGGTCATCGCCGCCCTGCTGGGTGCCGAGGAATTCGGCTTCGCCACCGCCGCGCTGATCGTCGAGGGCTGCGTCATGATGCGCGCCTGCCAGAAGAACACCTGCCCGCAGGGCATCGCCACGCAGGACCCGGAGCTTCGCGCCCGCTTCCGCGGCAAGCCTGAAAGCGTGGTCAACTTCTTCATGTTCATCGCCGAGGAAGTCCGCGAGATTCTTGCCCAGCTTGGCTTCAGGACGCTCGAGGAGGCCGTCGGCCACGTCGAATGCCTGGATCAGAACGAGGCCATCAAGCGCTGGAAGTCCAACGGCATCGACCTGTCGAACGTGCTCAAGCAGGCCGGCCCGGTGCCGGGTACGATCCTGCACCAGACCATCGAGCAGAACCACGAGCTCGAGAAGTCGCTCGACAACGAGCTCATCAAGCTCGCCGAGCCGGCGCTGGAGCGCAAGGAGCCGGTGCGTATCGAGATGCCGATCCGCAACGTCAACCGTACGGTTGGCACGATGGTCGGCTACGAGATCACCCGCCGCTACGGCGAGCCGGGCCTGCCTGACGACACCATCGACATGACCCTGCACGGCTCCGGCGGCCAGTCCATCGGCGCGTTCATCCCACGCGGCGAGACCCTGCGCATCTACGGCGAAGTCAACGACTATGCCGGCAAGGGCTTGTCCGGCGGCCGTATGATCGTGCGTCCGGAGACCAACGTCACCTTCGATTGCCATGAGAACGTCATCGCCGGCAACGTGACCGGCTTCGGCGCCACCTCCGGCCAGATGTTCGTGGCCGGCCGCGCAGGCGAGCGATTCGCCGTGCGCAACTCTGGCGCCACGTTCGTCGTCGAAGGCTTGGGCGACCACGGCTGCGAGTACATGACCGGCGGCACCGTGGTGGTGCTCGGCCCCACCGGCCGCAACTTCGGTGCCGGCTTCTCCGGCGGCAACACTTACGTGCTCGACCTCGACATGAAGCAGGTCAACCCGGGCGCCATCAAGTCCGGAGCTCTGCTTTTCGAGCCACTGAACGAGGAGTCCGGCAAGCTGGTGCACGACCTGGTCAAGCAGCATGCTGAAGAGACCGGTTCCCAATTCGCCGCCGCACTTTTGGAAGACTGGGACGAAACCGTCAAGCGGTTCACCCATGTAGTGCCCAAGCAGTATCTGGCCATGACCCGAGCCATGGAAGAGGCCAAGGCCAACAACGTCGATTTCAATTCGCCCGGTGCCTGGGATCAGGTATACGAGCACGTCATGGAAGGAGTGCGCTGACATGGGCGACCCGAGAGGATTCCTGAAGGTCCGTACACGCCGTGAACTGGCCGAACGCCCCATCGAGGAGCGTATCAAGGACTGGTTCGACGTCCACGCCGAATCCGGTTTGCAGCCGTGGACACGCGAGCAGGCCGCACGCTGCATGGACTGCGGCACCCCGTTCTGCATGACCGGCTGCCCGCTGGGCAACATCATCCCGGAGTTCAACGACTTGGTACGTCAGGCCAAGTGGGAGGACGCCTACAACCGCCTGTCCCAGACCAACAACTTCCCCGAGGTCACCGGCCGCATCTGCCCGGCCCTGTGCGAGCAGGCCTGCGTTCTCGGCATCCACCAGCCACCGACGATGATCAAGAACGACGAGTGCACGATCATCGACCAGGCTTGGGATCTGGATTACGTCAAGCCGCTGCCGCCGCAGCGCCTGACCGACCAGACCGTCGCCATCGTCGGCTCCGGCCCCGCAGGACTTGCAGCCGCCCAGCAGCTCACCCGAGCCGGCCACACCGTGGTCGTCTATGAGAAGGACGACGCCATCGGCGGTCTCATGCGATACGGCATCCCGAACTTCAAGCTCGAGAAGGGTCTGCTCGACCGTCGTGTGGAGCAGATGGAGGCCGAAGGCACTCGATTCCGCACCAACGTGGAGATCGGCAAGGACATCTCCTGGGACGACCTGCGCGACCGCTACGACGCCGTCGTGGTGGCCATCGGCTCCCGCGTGCCGCGCGACATGAAGATCCCCGGCCGCGAGCTCGACGGCATCCACTTCGCCCTCGACTTCCTGCCGGACGCCACGCGTCGTGTCTTCGGTGTCAAGCCCGTCAACGACATCACCGCCAAGGACAAGCACGTCATCGTCATCGGCGGCGGCGACACCGGTTCCGACTGCCTCGGCACCTCGATCCGCCAGGGCGCCAAGGACGTGACCGTGCTGCAGATCATGCCGAAGGAACCGGAGACCCGTCCGGCCAACCAGCCGTGGCCGACCTTCGCCCGCACCTACCAGAAGACCACGTCCATGGCCGAGGGCGGCACCTACCTGTACAGCACCGACTCCGTGAACTTCATCGGTTCCGAGGAGGAGCAGGCCAAGGTGAAAATCGAGAACTCCACCACCGCCGAAGGCTTCGTGGCGGACGAGCACGGTCATGTGACCGGCCTCAAAGTGGTCTCCGTGGCACCGGGGGAGAACGGCCCGTTCACTCGCCAGCCCGGCACTGAGCGCGTGCTGCCCGCCGATCTGGTGCTCATCTCCGTGGGCTTCCTGCACCCGGACACCACCACGCTGCTCGACCAGCTGCCTGTGGAGTTGGATAAGCGCGGCAACATCGCCCGCAATGACAAGTTCGCCACCAGCCAGGATGGCGTGTTCGTGTGCGGCGATGCCGGCCGTGGCCAGAGCCTCGTGGTCTGGGCCATTGCGGAGGGCCGCTCCTGCGCCGCCGCCGTGGACGAGTACCTCTCCAGCGAGAAGACCAGTGAGCTGCCAGCACCGATCAAGGCCAGTGACCGCCCGATGATGTTGCCTCGCTGACATTCTGCCCGTATAGCTGGTTCTTGCATAGCTACGTTAAGTAGGTATGCAAGAACCGGCTATTTTTATTTTATTATCAATACTCTTTTATTCTTGATTGCACATTTATGTTATGGTCAAAAGACTGACTAGTATATAATATATATTAATAATAAAGCAAATATTTATATATATATCTTACAATCTTTTTTGTGAATGGAATAAATGCATAAGCAGGCTGATATCATAGATATTAACAAGATTATTAGCCATATAATATTTTCGTGAATACTGGCGATGTTGGCTAGTATAGAAATTAAGTTTCCAGACTTGCTGTTGATACACGTAGAGCAGAGTGCAACAATTGTGAGTATGCATGGGAGAATATGGTAGATTTTTCCTTTGCGTACAACATGATTATTGATGCTTCTGCTCATTGGCGTCTCCCTTGACGGTAGCTATTAATAGCCACATATATTATAATGACCTTTCACCAGTATCCCGCGTCATTAATTCGTTGAATATATTGGAGGCCCCCTTGTCAGGGGAGCTGGCCCGCGAAGCGGGACTGAGGGGTAGTGATTAATCAACGAACTTACGGCGAGGCAGACTAGGTACTTCGTCGCCCGGTCGCCATAACAAACAATTAGTCGTCCTAGACATTGGCGGGCCTAGCGGCATCCCAATACGTTTCTTTATCGTGTATGTTTGTTGAAAGGGAAGTGGACTGTTATAGGCTCGTCGAACAAGCAATGAAGCAGAACAAGCTGGGGTCCGGACTACCCGTCCGTCGGGATTGTGTACGCGCGGCGCGGCCAAGCGAGTAATATAGCCAACAGTGTCATCGCTGAGACAGGAGTATTGATATGCCGAACCGTGCAGAACGTCGAGCCCAGGCCAAAGCCAATCGCAAGGGAATACCGCAGCAATATGATTCCACGCGCGGTCGTGGTCGTTCGGGAATGATCGACGAATACCAGCTGCAGCAGAAGTCCATTCGTCTGCAGGACGGTACCGACGGCAAGGAATGGAAGCCCAGCGGCGGCAAGGTGGAAGAACCTGAAACCGTGCTGAACACCAATCCGAACTATTCCGATCCGAAGATGTTCAAGGCACCGCATTCGGTACGCCAATGGTTCCGCGTCGGCAGCTGGACGCTGATTGCGCTTGCCATCATCGGTTTCTTCGTGGTCATGTGGTTGCCCAGCCATCCGTTCTGGTTGATCGCCACTGTATCCGGCGTGTTCATCGTGGGCGTGGTGAGCCTGTTCTTCACTGCGGGGAATTCCAAGGACAATCCGAACCTCGATCAGAACGGCACCGCAGTCTGAACCGTGTGCTGACGGTCGGATTCGGTCGAAGTCGTTCGGATCCGGTCGAAGTACAGCCAGACGCAGTCGGTTGGTGCTGATTCGTTGCCGGTGACGGCTGTATGTTCGCGTGTGAACGACCATGCCGCGAACATGCAGCCGATTCAGACGCCAGAACGGGCTGTATGTACGCGGTACCTTGGTTGGTACGCGAACATACAGCCCGTTCGCTGGTGTTTACGATGGTTCCGGTGCTGTTCCAGCTGATTCCCTGCCAACCGATTTACTGAATCGCCTCGCATTCGCCCCGATGGATCGCATCGGCGGCCTTATCCGTGAAATCGTCCATCAGGTACTGCCGGTGATTGTTGGCGGCCGCCTGCTGGGCGCTTTGGCTGAGCAGATTGGCATCCGCTCCCAGATACTTGACTGCGTAGCTGTTGGTCACGCCCTCGAAGCGGTTCACGCCGTTCTGTATGACGACTGGAGGCTGGATGGTGCCGCAGTACATGTGGATGGCATGGTGGGCTATCTCGTGACGTATTCCGGCGGAGGGGGCGTATATGGAATCCCAGCCGTTGACCTGCTGATTCGCGTAGATCACGTTCGGCGTCACCGGGCAATAGAAGCCAAATGTCTCATTGTCGTTGAGCGTCTTCATGTCGGGGCTGTTCTCGGCTGATTTGGTGCAGTACTGGTAGGCCGATTCAAGATCCCAGTTGATCTGCAATCCGGCGAGCTCCACGATTTTCTGGGCGCTTTCCGCGTAATTCGATCCCATATCGTTCGAGGCGGCCGCAACCTTCGGCTCCAGATCGGCCCATAGCGGCTTGAGATCCACCGAATTCTGGCCGTCCACGGTGTAGGTCTCCCCGTTGCTTCCCTGCAAGGTCACCTGTACATCAAGGGGCTCGCCTTTGAGGAAATGACCCTCCACGGTATCCGTATTGGTCCGATAGGACGCGATGACGTCGTCCATCTCGCTGGCGTTGACGCCGACGGTGTCTCCCATCTTCTTCAGATCGGTTGCGTACTTGCCCAATACCGCGATGAAATCGGTGACGTATTTGTTGCCGTCATCGGTGACGGGGATGCGGTATTTGTCCATGAACCCCTGAGTGTCGGCCAACGCTTCCTGACTGTATTGCTCGTATTTGCCGTTCACATAATCGTACGTTCCCTTATAGGAGGGACGGTCCTTCATCGTGATGTACTCGATTTCAGGCTGAGACTGGGATTGGGACTGAGAGTCGTCCTGCTGCTGCGTTTCCACCTCGCTTTGCGCCTGCTGCATCGCATCATTGACGGCCTTGTTCGCCATCGCTGCAAAACCAGCCATAATGGCGGCGAATAGCAGGATCGGCACCAGGATCACCGCAATCACAATGGCCGCGACGCCTCCGCCGCTCAGACCGCGCTTCTTCGCCTTCGGCTGCATGGAATAATACGGGATTTGCTGACCTGCACCGGGGGAGGCGTATGGCTTTGCCTGAGCCGGCGAGGCGGGTTGGGCGTATGGATTGGGCCGTTGGGCATAGGGCTGCTGCGGTGCAAAAGGAGCCTGCCCGGGTACTGCAGGTCGGGGTTGTTGTGGATTGTTGCTCCCAAGATATGCCTGATTGTCGAGCTGGCTGGGCTGAGTCGGCTGGCCCGGCTGAGGCTGAGGCTGAGGCTGAGGCTGAGGCTTATATGGTTGATTCGGCAGATATTGGCTGCCTTGCGTGGGTATATGCGCCTGAGGCGCCTGACCGTATGGGATACTGCGCGGCCGATTCGATTGTGGATTGCGGTTGGTTTGGTTGTACGGTTCCTGAGGCTGTTGTCCGGTCATCGATTCTCCCCTCCTCATTGAGCATTGCCATGCACAACTCCAGTCTAGACAGCGTTAGTGTGCAACGTCCAGTATCGCGTTGGTAAACATGCGTGGCGGCCTGCGCATTTTCAGCGTCAAGGTGCCTTAAAGTAGAACTTGCTTCCAGTGTTCTGATGACAAGAAGGAGAGGCATCCAATGAAGGTCGACATTCTTACCCGTGAGTACCCGCCGCACGTCTATGGCGGCGCAGGCGTACACGCTGAGGAGCTTTCGAAGGCGCTGGCCGAGCGCATCGATGTGACCGTACGTGCGTTCGATGGCAAGCGCACTGAGGCTGATGTTCCTGCGATCCCCAACGCCGACGCAGCCAAGGGCAGCCTTAAGGTCGTCGGATACGACGTGCCTGAACAACTGTCCGAAGCCAATCCCGCTCTGAAGACCTTCGGTGTGGATCTGCAGATCGCCAACGATGTGGACGCGGACATCATCCACGCCCACACCTGGTACGCATGCCTCGCCGGATACCTTGCCAAGATGCTGCACGGCACGCCGCTGGTCATCACCGCGCATTCGCTTGAGCCGTTCCGCCCGTGGAAACGCGAGCAGCTCGGTGGCGGCTACAACCTGAGCTCCTGGGCCGAGAAGGACGCTTACGAGCATGCCGACCGCGTGATCGCCGTCTCCGGCGGCATGCGCAAGGACATCCTCGCCGCTTACCCGAACCTCGACCCCGACAAGGTGGTCGTGGTGTACAACGGCATCACGATGTCCGAATTCGCCACTCCGGCCGAGGATGACCCGGCATGGGGCGTGTTCGACCGCTACCACATCGACCGCAGCAAGCCGACGCTCCTGTTCGTGGGCCGCATCACCCGCCAGAAGGGCCTGCCGTACCTGCTGAAGGCGCTGCACTTCGTCAACAAGGATGTACAGGTGGTGCTGTGCGCCGGTGCGCCCGACACCCCGGAGATCATGGAGGAGGTCAAGAACTCCTTCGCCCAGCTCGACAAGGAGCGCGGCAACATCATCTGGATCGAGGAGATGCTGCCGAAGAAGGAGCTGAGCGCCCTGGAGCACGGCTGCGACGCCTTCATCTGCCCGTCCATCTATGAGCCGCTCGGCATCGTGAACCTCGAGGCCATGGCCTGCGGCCTGCCTGTGGTCGCCTCCGCCACCGGCGGCATCCCCGAGGTCGTCGTGGACGGCGAGACCGGCTTCCTGGTGCCGATCGACCAGCTGCACGACGGCACCGGCACCCCCACCGACCCGGACAAGTTCGTGCACGACATGGCCGACGCTATCAACAGAATCATGGCCGACCCCGAACTGCGCGAGAAGATGGGCAAGGCCGGCTACGAGCGCGCCCGTGACGTGTTCAGCTGGGAGTCCGTCGCCGACGAGACCGTCAAGGTCTACCAGTCCGTGCTCGACGAACGCAAGTAGTTTCCCGCACCCCGCGCCAGCCTCCCTCTGATGAGGGAGGTGTCACGCGAAGCGTGACGGAGGGAGAGACCAACAAGACGAATCCTCTCATGGTCTCTCCCTTTCGCATGCGAACCAGGCCATGCGCAGCCAGTCATGCGCTACTATAATCGCCCATCATCAATAGCCACCATCGAACAGCAAAGGCATCACCGTGAGCTCAGCCGAAGTCCTCAGACTGGAGAATGTCGAATTCCGTCGCAACCGCCGTGTCATCATCACCGACGTGAACCTCACCATCCATGCGGGGGAGCGATGGGTGCTGTTCGGCCCGAATGGCATCGGCAAATCCACGGCGGTCGGCATGCTCGCCACCCGCACGTTCCCATCCGAAGGCCGCGTGTTCATCCTTGGCCACCAGCTCGGCAAATACGACGTGTTCAAGTTGCGCACGCGCATCGGCCTCGCATCCGCCGACTTGGGGCGTCAGTTCCCTGATTTCGAGGATCCATTGGACGCCGTGGTTACCGGGCTCACCGCAGTGACCGGACGCTGGCAGGACACATACACGGATTCGGAATACGAACGTGCGCGTCAACTGCTGCGTGATTTCCGCGTGAGCTATCTCGAAGGCAAGCAGATGTGGCGCCTTTCGGAAGGCGAGCGCACCCGCGTGCTTATCGCCCGAGCGCTGATGGGCGACCCGGAACTGCTCATCATGGACGAACCGACCACCGGACTCGATCTGGGTGGCCGTGAGCAGGTGATGCGCACCCTGAGCCGCATCGGCGAGGAGAGTTCCGACCGCGCGGTGGTGCTCGTGACCCATCGGCTCGAGGAGATTCCGGCCGGATTCGACCACATCGCCATCATGGGGCGCAAACCGGTCTCCGCCGAGGACGCCACCGCCGATGGCATCGACGCGATGGGCAACCCCGGTGCCGGCACCATCGTCTACTCCGGCGTGCTCGAGGATGGCCTGACCGACGAGCGCCTTTCGGACCTGTTCGGCATGCCGATCGAGGTCGAGCACAGCCACGGCCGCTGGTCCGCGTATGCAGTGTGAAGGAAGTAACTGATGAAGACAGGCAAACTGGTTTTTCTCGATATCGACGGCACATTGGCGGATGAGAACCATGTGGTGCCCGACTCGGCGCGTGAGGCGTGTGCCGAAGCCCAGCGAAACGGGCATAAGCTGTTCATCTGCACCGGGCGGTCCATGCCGAAAATCGAACGCAGCATCCTCGACCTCGGTTTCGACGGCGTGGTCTCCGTGGCCGGCGCGCAGGCGAACGTGGGGGACCGGCTGCTGTTCCAGCATCTCGTGCCGGCAGCCGCTGTGGACGCCGCCATGGAATACTTCAGACTGCATCACATCGAAAGCTACCAGTGGCAGGGCGCGGACGGCATGTACATCTCCGAAGGCTATCGCCGTCACTTGGAGTCGAAAGGCAAGGCGTTCAACCGGGGCGAGTTCGCCCGGTTCTGGCATCTCATCGACGAAGTGGAGGTGCCGTTCGGCTCGACGCTGGGCGAGACCATCAAAGTCAGCAAAGGCTCCTACTTCACCGGCCCGAATCCGGACGTGACGTTTGAACAGACCAAGCGTGACCTGTCCCCATGGTTCGAGACCGTGCACGGCTCGTACGACAAGATCTCGCCCAACAACGGCGAGTTGCTGATCAACGGCATCGACAAAGGTACCGCTCTGCGCGACGTGGCGGAGGCGCTCGGCTACGCGATCGCAGACACGATTGCCGTTGGCGACTCGGACAACGACACGGCCATGCTCAAGGCCGCCGGCACGTCCGTGGCCATGGGCAACGCCATCCACGGCATCGAGAAATTCTGCACCATCCAGACCACCGACATCCACGACAACGGCATCGCCAACGCGTTTCGGGTGCTTGGATTGGTTTGAGAACGATTGTCGGGAGTGGAGTCGTCGTGAGACTGGCGGGACGCGAGTATGGGCATGATTTACGCATCGTACGATGACCGGTTGAAGGTGGCAGTCGCACAGTTTACTGTTGCGCGGGAGCCGGAACGCAATCTGAAATTGATCGATGCGTTCGCGCGGGATGCGGCGCAGGACGCCGCGAAACTGCTGGTGCTGCCCGAGGGCCTTATCGCGCGTGACGGTGATGATGATGCGTTCGCCGCCGCCCATGCGCAGTCCATCGCCGGCCCGTTCGTCACGGGGTTGCGGCGGATCAGCGCCAATCGCCACATCACGTTGATGGGGACGGTCCACGTCGTGCCGGATGCGCGAAATATGCGAGGAGATGAGGATCGCCCCGACGATCATCGGGATAGTCAGCCGGACAATCGCGTTTCCAACGCCTTTCTGGTGGTTCGCGAAGGCGACATTATCGCGGACTACCGGAAACTCCACTTGTATGATGCGTTTGCCGCGAAGGAATCCGACGTGGTTAGTCCCGGTACACAATTGCCTCCCATCGTGGATATTGATGGGTGGAAGATCGGTGTGATGACCTGCTACGATGTGCGGTTCCCGGAGGTTGCTCGATCATTGGCAGTGCGTGGTGCCGATGCGATAGTGGTGAGCGCGGCGTGGGTACGGGGCGATTCCAAAGAACGGCACTGGCGACTGCTGACGGCGGCCCGAGCCGTGGAAAACACCTGTTATGTGCTGGCGTGCAGTGAGGTCAGCAAGCGCAACATCGGATGCAGTCGCATCATCGATCCCATGGGCGAGACCATGGCTGAAGCGGACGATACACAATCTGGCCTGATCAACGCTGTTTTGGACCGGAATCGACTTGAACGAGTACGCGAGATATTGCCGGTACTGAAGAATCGGCGGTTCGCCGACCCGAAGCTGAGATGAGGATGCTCATGAATGACAATAGAAGACACGCTATGGATGAGCGGTGGCTGAAGGCTCTGCGGGCCAAGAACATTTCGGTCAAAGGCGTGCATAGCGGGGAGAGCCATATTTTGGGCGAGCAGACAACAGTGGGCAAAGCAACTGTGCGTGGCGCTTCGCAACCATCAAAGCGCCACGCACAGCCATTCAAGGCCACGGGGCACAAGGGCGGCATCAGCCGACAGGGGGCTTGACGGCTCCGGCATGGAACATAGCATGTTTCTTAGGTACTGGTACTTCCGACGATGTGACCCATATTCGTCGGACGCCGGCCGGTCAGTGACGGGGCAGTCAGTGACGGGACAGTATCTTGCGCCAGAAGTTCGTTGATTAATTCACTACCCCTCAGTCCCGCTTCGCGGGCCAGCTCCCCTGACAAGGGGAGCCAGAATTATAAACAGCGAATTAATGACGCGGGATACTGGCGTCTGATTCCATTGCGAGCCGACCACACCGAACCGCTGCCTTAGTCCTCCTCGTGCCAGTGAGGGTCCTGGCCGAAGGTGTAGCCCTCCGGGTTATCCATGGCGGCGATGTCCCGCATATCTTGCTCATCGAGCGCGAAACCGGTCAGGTCGAGGTTGGCGCGCTGGCGCTCGCGGTGCATGGACTTCGGAATCGCCACGTCGCCCAGTTGCAGATGCCAGCGCAGGATGGCGGCCACGGGGGAGACGCCGTGCTTCTCGGCGATGCGCACGATGGTCGGGTCCTTGAGCATCTGGTTGGCGCGTCCGAGCGGGCTCCACGCCTCGGTGATGATGCCGTGCGCGTCATCATAGGCACGTTGCTCGTTCTGCTGGAAGAACGGATGCAGCTCCACTTGGTTCACGGCCGGCGTCACTCCGGTGGCGCGGATGAGCAGGTCGATGTGGCCGGGCAGGAAGTTGCTCACGCCGATATGCTTCACGATGCCCTGCTGTTGCGCGTCGACCAGCGCCTGCCACGCCTCCACGAACTGACCTTGCGAGGGGTTCGGCCAATGAATCAGATACAGGTCGATGTAGTCGAGACCCATGCGGGCCACCGACTCTTCGATGGTGGCGCGTGCCTGATCGTATTGGTGATGGCGGCCCGGCAGTTTCGAGGCCACGATGATGTCCTCGCGAGGCACCTCCGACTCGCGGATCGCCTTGCCGACCACGCCTTCGTTCTCGTAGTTGAATGCGGAATCAATGAGCCTGTAGCCCACTTCCAGCGCCGACTTGATGGCCTCGACGCCCGCGAAGCCGTTCACCTTGTATGTGCCGAATCCTATGGACGGCAGCTCCAGCCCGTCATGCGCCTTGCGCGTGGGGATTGCCGGCGGTTCCATCAGCGTCATCATCGCTCCTTTGCTGTTCTGCCCTATGCCATGAGGCCATTGGGCTCTTATTTCTTTCCATGCTTACTGTACCCTCTCGCTATAGGGTTTCGTCTCTCCGAAAGAGGTGACGGGCGTGTGAGTAAAACCACCGAGCCAGAGTTGAGTGCCGGCCGTGATCGAAGTGCTGAAAATGGATTATCTTGGGGGCTATCTCGCTTGAATGAGGTACTTACGGCAAAACCGGAAATGTACCTCACTCAAGCGAGATAGGCGTTCAGAGAACATCAATACGGTCAGAGGACGTTCAAAAACCCGCGGATGTCGCTGATTTCCTCATCGCAGATGGCATGCCCCATGCCGGGATATGTCCGAGAGGTCAGATGACCGGCATTCTCCAGCACGGCACGCGCATTGCGCTGATCGTCCGAGGGAATCGTATGATCGTTGGCCCCGTATGCAAGGAAGAATCGCGTTGACGATTCAAGTGTCGACCCCTCTTCGCCTTTGAACGACGGGCTGAGCAGAATGGCCGTGTTGAACAGTCGCGGATACGCCTTGACCAGTCGGTATGAGAGGTACCCGCCCTGCGAGAATCCCACAAGAATGATGCGCCGGTGCTGGAACAGGGGAGCGCTGAGCAGTTGCGTCACTGCCTCGCCTACGGCCGCGCATTCGCGCTGACGCTCCTCGACGCCGCAACCATCCGGATACCAGTAATTCCCGCCCATATAGGGTCTGGAGTAGGTGCCGCGGAACGAGAGATAACTCGGCTCGGTGCCAAGCGGCATAGAGACCGATTCTGGTGCCACTCCAGCTGTGAGCGGCTGCGACGCAATGGATGCGATTCCATGCGCTTCCGCACAGGAACGCGCGCCTTGCGCACCGTGTGCATCCTGTGCATCTTGTGCATCATGCGCATACACCGCATCGAGGATGCGGACCATTTCACTTTCGTCGTTCCCGTATCCGTGGAACATCACGAACAGCCGGTTGTCCTCCGCCGGGGAAGCCGCGAGATTGCTAGTGAACCGAAGACGCATTGTCTCACCTCATGTCATGGACGTATTACGGCCGCAGGGGTAAAGCTGGCGAGTCGGATGTGCCGGTTCACCAGCTTTGTGCGCCACAATTGCATTTTCAGTCTAGTCTTCCACGTCAGAAGTTCGTTGATTAACTGTCTCTCAGTCCCGCTTCGCGGGCCAGCTCGTTCTGACAAGGGGAGTCAGGATGCAATCAATGACTGTATGCCGCCGTGTACTGACGTCGATAGGCGGAATTGGTCGATGCTGAGATTCTGCGTGGTGCAAGCTCATGATTGGGCCGCGTGTATATCGCGTGTATATCGCTGCCCGGGGGTAGTCTGAAATATTCTTGCAACCGTAGTCCATAGTCCTCAAGGACCACAAGGAGATGCGATGGCGGGTTCATATGGTTCCGAAACTCTGCACAATGGACGCTACCGTCTGTCGTTCACGGTCGGCGGGCTTCTGGCCCCGCAGGGCCGGATCATCGCCTCGTTGTTTGTGAAGAACGGCTGTCCAGCGGAAGACGCGGTGTCAGGGGCGGATTCGTCACCCTTGGCCGGCGAAGTTGTCGGTGAAGGTGAACTGGGGGAGCGTATACTGCGGGTCCGCCGACAGGCCATCGATGACAATGTGCTGTCCATCCGAACGCAGTCGGCGAACGCCCGCGTAGTCAGTGAGGTGCTCAAACGTCTCAGTACGCTCACCGAGGAGGAAACACGTTTCCTGGCGGATGTCGATACCTCGGCCAATGACTGCCAGGCGCTGATGTGGGTGGCGATGTGCCGCTACTATGCGCTTATCGGGGAGTTCGCCACCGAAGTGGTCCGCGATCATTACCTTATGGGCCTGCCGACAGTGACCCGTGAGGACTACGACCGGTTCATCCAAGGCAAGGCCATGTGGCATGAGGAGCTTGAGGAGCTCAGCCCGGCCACGTCGAACAAGTTGCGCTCGAACGTGTTCAAGGCGATGTCGGAGGCTGGTTTGGTGGAAAGACGAAGTGACACGCTGCTGCCCTCACTGCTTGGAGGGTCGGTGGCCGGTATCCTTGAGGACAGGCCGGAATCGTTCCGGTTCTTCCCCATGAGCGAGGGCTGAGGGCAAGTAGGGTTGAAACCGTCAGGTGAATCGGGCGGATATGGCCGCGAGGGGCGCAACTGCCACGAGGGCCGTGCGCGCCGGGACAGTCGTAAAGGTCGTGAGAGGAGGCAGAGGCGTGATGGATTTCAATGATGTGCATGGTACGCGGAATGTGCATGATGTGCACAGCGCGTCTGGCTTGCACAGCACATCTGGCTCGCACAGTGCGGTAGGTTCGGTCCGGCAATCCCGCAGCATCGAACAGGATTTCGACAGACTGTTCCGGTACATGAGCTCCAAGCGGTTCCGCAACGGCGAGGACACCGGCGGTGAGCCGGCGAATTTCATCTACGCCTATCCGCCGGAAAGGGAGCTGGAGGTGAGGCGCCGCATTCCGATGCTGGTCAATCGCCTGCAGGGCATGGACCCCGTGGACGCCGATGATGTCGCGCCCGCCGTGCTGGTCATCGACCTGTACGAGATGGCCATAGGAATCATGAAGGACAATGACGTTTTCGACTCGGCCATCGAACAGGAGCCCGAGATGCACGGCGACGGTGACGGCCACGACACTGATGGCATCGATGCCGACATTAATGGTGCCGATGGAACAATCGACAAGTTGCCGCCGCTGCAGGAGGACGACTTCTATCAGGCGCTCGCAGGT
The DNA here is from genome assembly GCF_006408855.1 of Bifidobacterium sp. UTBIF-68. NCBI lineage: Bacteria > Bacillati > Actinomycetota > Actinomycetes > Bifidobacteriales > Bifidobacteriaceae > Bifidobacterium > Bifidobacterium sp. UTBIF-68. Next base: position 85,824 of record NZ_JFAN01000022.1, read on the forward strand.
ATGCTCGGCCCTGACAACGACGACTTGAAAGAGGCATTGAGGAAGTGCTACCAGCAGGCCGCGGCGAGCAGCGAGGCCGATATGGTGTTCCTCACCGGCATGGGACAGGTATATCCGTACATCCGCACCCATGCGTTGCTCAACTGCATCCAGGACGTTGTTCCCTCCAATACCCCCGTGGTGGTGTTCTTCCCGGGAACCTACGAGAAGACGGCCACGACCGTGTCGGTCATGCGCCTGTTCGATCGGCTTGACGCAGACAATTACTATCGGGCATTCAGCCTCAACACCGCGATTATGGAAGGAGCCGGCGCATGAGCGAGGACATGAGCGAGAGCATGGACGTCATCATGGGTGATGGTGGAGTCGACGGAAGCGACGGCACTGCACACGCATGCGCGGGTGCAGTGCAGCTCAGGGACATCTTCGTCAAGAACATCGACGACAAGATCGACGGTGTGATTAAGGCCAGCGACGACAGCAACCTTGCCGACGAGGTGCGCGAATACGTGCTGACCAACGAGATCCAGACCAATCTCGAACTATTCCTCGACACGTACAACGACCCGTCCGCCGACTATACGAACGGTGTCTGGATCTCGGGCTTCTTCGGCTCCGGTAAATCCCACCTCTTGAAGATTCTCTCCCACATTCTGGGCGACATCCCGGCCGGCGCGCGCGCTGGGGTCACCGAGCCGCTGGACCGCACGCAGGTCATCGACATCATGAAGTCCAAGGCGCGGGATGCCGAGAACCACGAGCTCGAAGGCCTGTTGGACGCCAATCTGCGCATCCCCGCCACGTCCCTGCTGTTCAACATCGACAGCAAGGCGCAGAAGGGCAGCAAGACCGTGCTCATGGACGCCTTCATCCGTGTGTTCGACGAGGCGCGCGGCTACTACGGCGCCAACAAGTACGTGGCGAAGATGGAGCGCGACCTCGACGCCAACGGCTGCCTTGACGAGTTCATACGCCAGTTCGAACTGATCGCCGGCAAGCCATGGTCCAAGGGACGCGCTCAGGCAGCGTTCTCCGGCCCCAAGATCGACAGGGCGTTTTCCGCCGCGACCGGCGACGAGGTGCGCGACATCCTCAAGGACTATCAGAAACAGTACAACCCGACCATCGCCGATTTCGCCGATGATGTGAACGCCTGGCTGCAGCTTCAGCCCGCCAAACAGCGTCTGATCTTCCTCGTGGACGAGGTCGGCCAGTTCATCGGCGACGACGCCAATCTCATGCTCAACCTGCAGACCGTGACCGAAGAGCTGTTCTCCCGCACCAACGGTCGCGTGTGGGTGATCGTCACCTCCCAGGAGGACATCGACGCCGTCATAGGCGACCGCACGGTAAGGCAGGGGCTTGATTTCACGAAGATCAAAGGCCGGTTCGCAGTAAACCTGAAACTCTCCAGCGCCGATGCCATCGAGGTCATCCAGAAACGACTGCTCACCAAGAACGAACGGGGTGAGGCGTCGGTCGACGAACTGTGGCGCATGCATCGTGACGAGCTCGACGCCCTGTTCACCTTCCAAGGCGAAGGCGGCGCGCGCCAGTTCAAGAATCTCCGGTTCGGCACTCAGGAGGATTTCGCCGCCACCTATCCGTTCGTCAACTATGAGTTCGCCCTGTTCCAGGATGCGATGCGCGGCATGAGCGACGCCGGTTTCTTCGAGGGCCAGCATCGATCGGTTGGCGAACGTTCACTGTTGTCCACCATAAGCATCGCGCTGGTGGAGCACAAGAACGACGCTCTTGGCGCTCTGGTGCCGTTCAGCGCCCTGTATGACGGCATCGCCGGTACCATCCAGAGTTCGGTGAACCATCGCATCAACGAGGCCGAACGCGAACTCGACCCGCAGATCCGCGAGCTGGCGCTGCCTTTGCTCAAGGCGCTGCTGCTGGTCAAGCACGTCAAGGGGTTCAAGGCCAACGTGCGCAATCTGCGCATTCTCGTGCTCGCCGGGTTCGGCGAGAATCTGCCCGAGCTGGAACACCGTATCCAGGAGACGCTTGATGTTCTGGAACGACAGAACTATGTGCACCGTACAGGTGACGAGTACGAGTATCTGACCAACGACGAGCAGGCCGTCGAAAGCGAGATCAAGAACCTCGACATCGAGGATGGGCGCATTCGCGATCGGCTCGGCAGGATTCTCGGCGAGATCCTTGGCCAGCCATTGCGTGTGGAGTACGGCCAAGGCAGGCAGAAAGCTTATTTCCGCTATGGTCTGATGATTGACGGCATTGCGCAGGGGCACTCCTATCCGATTACACTGCATGTTGTCACCCCGCTGGACGACGCGTCCTTGGACGCCAAGATACTGCGTTCGTCCGGCGAGCGCGAGCAGGTGCGGGTGATTCTCGGCGACGATGGCAAGACTCTGCTGCGCGATCTGGCCATGGTCGAACGCACCGAGAAGTATCTGCGTCTCCATTCCAATGAGCAGGGGCCGCGCAAGCGCATCATCGACGACAAACGCGGCGACCTCGACATCATGCAGCGCGAGTTGCGCGCGGCGGTCGCCAAATCGGTGTGTTCCGCGGTCATCGCCTATAACGGCTCGCAGCTGGCAACGAAGGCCAGTCAGGATGCGGTCGTCATCATCACGGAGGCGATACAGACGCTGATCGGCCGCCTGTACACCAACTTCAGCATGGTGGAAGGGCTCACGTACACCGAGAAAGACCTGCCCGTGGTTCTCGCTGACGCATCTGATCCCACGCCTTCGCTGGACGGCACCAATGCGACGAGGACGCTTCTGGACCTGCCGGCGCAGGATATCTACGACTATGTGGCCGGCCAGATCAGGCGCAGTCTCATACCGACAGTGCGTGACGTGATCCAGCATTACGAGGATGTACCGTACGGTTGGCCGCTGCCTGATACGCTGGCATGCCTGTGCTACCTGTACGGCACCGAGCGCATCCGGCTCATGATCGACAGCAATCGGGTATCGCACACCGATGTGGTCAAGTATCTGACCAACCAGAAGAAGACCGAAAACGTGCGCGTGGTGATTCCGAAGCGCTACGACGCCTCCAAGCTCCGTGAGCTGCGCGATTTCGCCAACGAGTATCTGGGGCTGACCGCCGACAAGCTGCCCGGCGACTCCGAGGACATGGCCCGGGCCATCAGGGATGGGCTCGCGACCCAGGCGCAAAGCCTCGAGAATCTCAAGGCCGCCAACGGGCGGTTCGTGTTCGTCGGCCAGCTTGACAAGCCGTTGGAGCGGATGAAGGCCGTGGCTGCGATGGGCGAGGAGTGGATTCTGGGATTCTTCCCGAGCGGGGATGAAGGCAACAACACCGATCAGCTGCTCGACGACAAGGAGGAGGTGATCGATCCGATTCGCAAGGTGCTCAACGGCGCGCAGCGCGACGTGCTCGCCGACGGGCTGGAGTGGATCAAGACCAACGACTCCAACTTCTCGCTTGCCGCCCCCGACCTGCAGCGGGAACGCGACGGGGTACGCGCCATCGCGGACGATCCGCTCCTGTTCCGCGGCAACAAGGTCAATCTGTTCAAGACCCGTCTGGCCGAGTTGCAGCGGCATCTTGGCGAACTGGTGGGCGAGGAGCGCGAACGTGCCCGTGGCGTAGTCTCCGACGTGCGTGAATCCATCACAGGCATCGACTCCTACCGCAACGCCAGTGAGGATGCCCAGCGGAGCGCCCTGCGCTCGCTTCAGGATGCGGAGGCCAGAATCAGCGGAGCGAAGTACATCGCCGACATCCGCCAGACCGCCGACACCGTGCGCGGCAGCCTGTATCTGACGCTGGTCAACCAGCTGGATGCCGCGAAGGCCCGACCCGAGCAGCCGGTTCGGCCGGAAGAGACCGAACCGAGCGTGACGATTACGTCGACGCCGGGCGGCTCTCATGGGACGGAGTCGGACGATACGGATGATGCGCCTGCCACGCCGGCCCCCAAACACATGCCGAAGCCCGTTCCGGCAGCCGCTGAGCCTGCCGCTCGCACGATTCGCGTCAGGCCGCCCCATCCCAAGCCGATGCTGCGCACGGAGGACGACGTGGACGAATTCCTCGACGCCTACCGCCGTGAGCTCATCGCCGCCATCCAAGAAGGAAAACGCATTTTACTTTGAGCCGGTTTTCGCGCGGATTTAAAATACATTTTAAATCTGCTGATATACTGGCAATATTGCAAATCTGTTTTATTCTTCTGAAAGGGCGCGCCGATGATCGACAGGCCGCAGTATCTGCGCAAACTTGACGCGTGGAAAGACCGTGACGTGGTCAAGGTGATCACCGGCGTACGTCGATGTGGCAAATCCACGCTGATGACGCTCTGGAAGCAGCGGCTGATCGCACGGTATGGCATTGCCCCCGAAGCCGTCATCCACATCAACCTTGAGCTACTGGAGAACGAGCAATTCCTCGAATATCACAAGCTTCACGAGGAAATTCTTCGCCGATGCGCGCTCGCGGACACGGCAACAGATGGTCGCCGCTATGTGCTGATCGATGAGATCCAGAACGTGCCAGACTTTCAGAAGGCTCTCGATAGTTTGCAGGCCAGGGGCGATCTTGACCTGTATATCACCGGCTCGAATGCCATGTTGCTTTCTGGCACGCTGGCGACCCTGATATCCGGTCGGTATGTGGAGATCTCCATGACGCCGCTCTCCTTCGCGGAGTATTGGAGCGCTCGTTCCAATGAGGGATTGACCTTGCAGCGTGCATGGTCGGAGTATCTGCACGACGGCGCGCTTCCTGCAACGGTGGGATTTCCCGGCGATGAGACCATGTTGCACGATTACCTTGACGGCATTCTCAGCACGGTTCTGTTCAAGGATGTGGCGGCGCGTCTTGGCATATCCAACATCGCCGCGCTGGAGACGGTGACCCGATACCTGTTCGACAACATCGGTAACCTCGTCAACCCCAAGTCCATCGCGGATGCCATGACCTCAATGGGTACGAAGATATCGCCGCCCACAGTATCCAATTATGTGGAAGGTCTTGCGGCTGCGTTCATCTTCTACCCGGTGCAGCGATTCGACATCAAAGGCAAGCGTGCGCTACGTCAGGAGCGCAAGTATTACGCCGTGGACCTCGGCATCCGCCGCATCCTATGCTCCAACAACGTACGCGACACGGGGCGTCTCTTGGAGAACGTGGTGTTTTTGGAGCTTATGCGCCGAGAAGGCGACGTATACGTCGGACAAGGCTCGGGCGGTGAGATCGACTTCATCACCAATGGTGCCAGCGGACGCCGATATTACCAAGTGAGTGAATCTGTTCGCGATCCGAATACGTTGGAACGTGAATTGTCGTCATTGCGTGCGGTCAGGGACAATTATCCGAAGATCTTGATCACGCTTGATGACGAACGCCCGACCTCGCACGAGGGCATCGAACAAGTGTATGCATTGGATTGGCTTCTCAACGAGGAGAATATATGACCGATACAATGACGAGCGATAATTACGACGAGACCGCAGATATCGTATTCGGTGGTGACATTTCGCTGGACATCGGCGCGGCGAACTATGACGCCGCCATGCGCGAGAAGGATCCCGGTGAGAGGGCCCGTTTGTTCCAACAGGCGGCACGATGGTATGAGCGTAGCGCGAACATAGGCAATGCGCAGGCGGCCACGAACCTCGGTTACGTGTATTTGTACGGCCGTATCGGCTCAGTGGATGACGCGCAGGCTTTCCACTGGTTTACTCTCGGTGCTGAGATGGATAATCCGGAAAGCTGCTACAAGCTCGGCGATCTGTATCGGTCCGGACGCGGATGCGCACGCGACCCCAAAAAGGCCGTCGAACTGTATTGCAGGGCGGGGTATTTCGCGGGCAACGAATGCGATCCCGATAATCCACAGGGCGCCGCCGTGCTGGCCAGCATTGAGCTGCGTCTTGCCGAATGCTGCGAGCGGGGCGAAGGAGATCACGAGAACAGGAAACTCGCCCACTGGTATTACCGTCATGCGGTCGCCCATTTCGAAGTCGCGCTGTCGGGCGGGCTTAATTGGTATGGCAAGGCGCTGCAAAGTGCCCGGGCGGGATACGCTCGTACGAATGATTGATTGATTGATGTGGGGCCGAAAAGATCCCCACATCAAAAATCCTCAAGCGAGGGGACGGACAATGCCGATGGCCATGCTATAGCTGTCCTCACCGCTTGGAATTGCTCGTCGTGGGTCCTCATCGCTGCACTTGCTCAAGTTCCGCAGGTGAGGGACGCCATACGATGAGCCGGTAGACCTCAGATCGGTCTTTCAGCATGGACTTGATTGCATCGTCAAGCGTTTCGCCGAGATGAAACTTTTTGCTCTCCTCTGGATGGGCGTAAGAAAGGTTATAAATACAAATATGTTGGCCGTGATTACATCGTTCTAGCTGACATGATTGCTGGGTACTTGCGCATAATTGACCGCCATTCAAGTGAGTTTGTCAAACTTGATGGAACTCCTGGAACAGATCCGGAAACTCATTTCAAGATTCTCAAGCGAAAGGACATGTAGTTATGATGTTCGCTTTGTTCCATAACTTCAACGATGTTGAATTTTGGCATAGAATACCGCAGCGGATGGGAAGACCGGCTTCGCAGGTCGAGATTTTT
>NZ_JFAN01000023.1:0-87954 GCF_006408855.1 Bifidobacterium sp. UTBIF-68
GGAATTCTCATCATCAGCTGCTCCTTATCACGCACTATCCGAACGGCATCCGCTTCCGTCCATCATCAGCCAAAGCCGATGACCGAACCGATGCCGTCCGATTGCCGCTCACGTCACTCATCGTGATCCATGAGGCCGTATCTCTCGCCAGCCGAACGCATAGATCCACAAGCGATCTACGATCGCTACGGCAGCGACGCATTTCGTGCCGCTGTTCGTCATGTGCAAGGCGGAGGCCAAGGACGGCAAGTACTACTACGCGGGTCACGTCGCAGCATTCGATAATCCGCGCCTGACCACTAAACCCAACGCGGACGGGACCGGCACGGTGAAGGTCACGCTGTCCACGCTGCGGTTGGCGCGGCCGCTTGACCCGGAACTGTACCGTCATCTGGCGGGGTGAGCAGGAACCGATCGACGCGGTTTCCGTGCTGGTTCCCGCATCATCGTCGGTCTCGCGCGTCGTTTCAAAGCAAATGATGCAGAAAACCGCATAGACTCCGGAGACACCGCCACATATAGCATATATGCTATAATCCGATGTATGAAGTCAATTGCCGAGTTGCGCGAGGAGCGCGTGCGCTCACACATCAGCCAGAGCGCTGCAGCACAGTCAATGGGAACCACCCAGTCGGCCCTTTCCCGTGCGGAACGCGAGGGTAATCCGACGCAGGATTTTCTACAACGCTATGAACGCGCATTAGCGGCACTGACCTCTGACAAACCTTCGCATAGCGCAACGAACGCCGACAGCGGCGATGCAGCCGATATCGAAAACCTATCGTCAGCCGGCTCCGGCAGCCCTCTGGAGATTGCGACGCTGAAGCTCATCGTGGCCCAGCTCGTAGAGCGACATCATATCGACGAAATGTATGTATACGGATCGGTGGCGCGAGGAGACGCAAGGCCCGACTCCGACGTGGACCTCATCTATCGCCTCAAACCCGGTGCCTCCTACTCGATAATGGAAAAGCAACAGCTCGTCGACGACTTGGAATCCCTGCTCAGGCGAAAAGTGTCCCTCATCTCCTACGACTCCTTGCTCCGCCACGCTAAACGAAGCCGCTCCAGCAAACGTTTTCTTGACCACATCACCCCCGACCTGATCAAGGTGGCATAATGCCGGCAGCCCACCATCACTATCACCAAGACCAAGCATTCCGCGATCGAAGCACACTGATCCGACTGTTGGAGCATCTCGAGAACGCCGTCACCGACATCAGCGGCATACCGTCACCTGCAGCACTGGACGACAACCGCATACTCTTCAATTCCGTGGCGATGGAAATGACACAAGTGCAGGAGTGCGCCCGCAACCTCTCAGACGGCTTCCGTGACACCATGCCGAGTCTACCTTGGAAAGAACTGCGCGCATTGCGCAATGTTATCGTCCACGATTATGACGAAATCGATGTCGAATCACTGTACGACACCGTAACCAGGGATGCACCACGTCTTGTCACACAATTGCGGCCATTAGTGGACGCAATTGACGACTAATCCATCAATCCAGCGCTGCATCATTTTCTGCATCATTTGTTGCATCACTATAAAGTTTTCTGCATCATTCTGACATGATATGATGCAGAAAATCGGAACATGAGGCAGAAAACACTGCAGTCCAAGGAAGGCGGCATGACACAGCATGAAGCAGTTTGATTACGCCCACACAGCGGAAGCGCTGCTTACGCCACGAACCATCAACCTGCTGACCGCAATCCACGAAGCCAAAGGACGGCAAAGCGTACAAGCGGCGATTCATCCGGAAACACTGGAATCCATGACGGCGATCGCCCGCATTCAAAGCACCAGCGCATCCAACCGCATCGAAGGCATCTCCACCAGTGACCAAAGGCTCAACGCACTGGTTACAGCGAAAACCACCCCGCGCAACCGTGACGAAGAGGAAATCGCAGGATATCGGGATGTACTGTCCACCATTCACGAGAACCACGACTACATCCCGCTCACGCCGAACGTCATTCTCCAACTGCACCGCGACCTGTTCCGGCACACGCCACTTATCTTCGGCGGCCATTTCAAAGACACGAACAACCTCATCGTCGAACGTGACGCCGCAGGCAACAGTTCCGTTCGTTTCACGCCGCCCAACGCTCTCATCACACCGGAACTGGTCGGGCAAGCGTGCGCATCCTATGCCGCCACGATTCAGGACGGACGCACCGACCCTCTGCTCGCCATCGCTTTGTTCGTGTTCGACTTCACGTGCATCCATCCGTTCAACGACGGCAACGGCCGTATGAGTCGATTGCTTACACTGCTGCTCACGTATCGCGCAGGATACAAAATCGGTAAATACATCAGCATCGAACGTCTTATCGAAAGCAGCAAAGAGACATATTACGAAGCGTTGGCCGCCAGCACGCAAGGCTGGACTGCGAACGCCAACGATTACGCGCCGTTCGTCAATTATCTGCTCGGCGTCATCCTGAGGGCATATAAGGAATTCGACGAGCGATTTGGCATACTCGGTTCGATTTCTTCTGATTCCTCAACACCGTCGACAATCCAATCAAAGCCGACCAAGCGGGCAAAACCGACCAAAGAACAACGAATCGCAGCGCTGTTCGATCAGACGCTTTCGCCACTATCGAAAGCAGAGGTCCTCGAACGACTGCCGGACATCAGCGAAACCACGGTAGAGCGGGCTTTGCGAGCGCTGGTAATCTCAGGCGCGATCATCAAAATCGGCACCGGGCGCAGTACGCGCTACATCAAGCAACGGTAACTAATGGCTTGTCTCGTAATTGATTGAGTGCTGCTGGCCTCCTCTGACGGGACGGTGCCGTGAAGCAAACAGCGGTGGTATTCTGGCCCCCTCTGACGAGGGGGCTGTCAGCGTAGCTGACTGGGGGAGAGAAAAAGCTGAATCCTTCAATTATTTACGAGACGGACTACTAGTATCCTGCGTCAGAAATTCGTAGACGAATTGACTACCCCTCAGTCCAGCTTCGCTGACAGCCCGTCCTGCAATCAGGGACGCGCTACGCGCAATAGTCAGCCGGTTCGCCAGCCTCACCGTCCACAGCCGGAATCCAGGCGCCGTAGCCCTCAGCCTCCATCTGCGAGCGCGGCACGAACCGGAGCGCGGCGGAATTCATGCAGTAGCGCAGGCCACCGCGATCGGCAGGGCCGTCCTCGAACACATGGCCCAAATGAATCTGCGTTTCGGATGTGCGCACCTCGATGCGGTCGCGGCCCGGGATGCGATGGTCCTCGTGCTCGGTGAGCAGCGAGGCCTTGAGCGGTTTCGAGAACGCCGGCCAGCCGCAGCCGGAATCGAACTTGTCGCGCGAGGAGAACAGCGGCTCACCGCTGACGATGTCCACGTAGATGCCCGGCTCGAACTCATGGTCGTACTCGTTAACGAACGGGCGTTCGGTGGCCGCGTGCTGCGTGACCGCGAACTGTTCGAGCGTCAGGTCCCAGATCCGCTCCACATACTTCTGCCGGCGCTTCACGTTCGCGATGGCGGCGATAGGCACATGGCAGTAGCCGCCGGGATTGTTGATGAGGTAGTCCTGATGGTAGTCCTCGGCTGGGTAGAAGTTGCGCAGCGGCTCGACCAGGACCGCCGGGCGCTGCGGCTGGCGGTCCACCAGCTGCTCAAGCGCCGCGATGTACACGGCCTTCTGCGCGGCTCTCTGCGCTTCGCCGGCGTCGCCGGCTGCATCGCTCGCATAGAACAATCCAGTGCGATACTGCCGTCCGCGATCCTCGCCCTGCTGATTCACGGAGAACGGGTCGATGACCTCGAGGAACAGCAGCGTCAGCGTGCGCAGGCTCACCCGAGCCGGGTCGAACGTGACCTTCACGGTCTCGGCCGCATCCGTGGCCCCGGAACAAACCTGCTCATACGTGGGGTTCTCGATATTCGACTGCGCGTAGCCGACCGTGGTGTCGATGACGCCGTCGACATTCTGGAAGTAACGTTCGAGACCCCAGAAGCAGCCGCCTGCAAAATATGCAGTCTGGGCGTTCGCATCGTTCGCATTATTCACGTTCTCATCCATATGTCTTACGCTACTACCTTCCGGTGCCCTTCACTCGAATCATGCGAATCCGTTCCGTCACCACGGACAATGGCGCGCGCGAATACCGACAACTGGCATATGCTGAACGTATGACTAAAGCATCGCAAGAACCGAAACCGGCGCGCACCTCATGGCTGAAGGTCTCAGGACGCAAACAGGCATGGGCGACCATCATCGGCACCGTCATCGTGGTGGTGCTGATTGCGCTCGCCCTCGGATTCTTCGTGAGTTGGGGGCTTGCCGCGATCGCGGTGATCATCATGGTGCCAGGAGCGATTTCTTTGGCGATTCTGGCGCGTCACCCGGAATCTACCGGCGGGCGCAGCATGTTCGGCATTTCCGACCCGGCCACGCTGCTTGACCCGTTACGCCGCCCCGGCGAGCGCCGCGGCAAATAACCGTCAGCCGGCCGACTGCATCAGACTTGGCCGCTGGCCCATCACTGTCACTGTATGCCGACGGCTTCGCCATCCCCATCCTCCTCAGACCTGTTTCACGGGAACACCAAGTGGCCGCGGCCGGTCGTGCGGCCTACTTGCGTGCAGTGACCAGATAGTTGAGCACTGAGCCGGCGGCCACCAGCAGTGCACCCACCCAGAACGGCAGCGACAGCGCCAAACCAAGCAACACCGCACTTGCAGCAGTGGACAGCACCGGCGTGGCATACGAGGCGATGGCCAGACGTTCCATCGAGCCGCGCAGGATGCCATAACCCCAGCAGGCATAGCCGCCTGCAATCACCGCCGCACAGACCACCACGAACACCCATGATTCCAAGCTTGGCATCTGCGTCGGCCAGCCCTGGCCGGATGCGAAATGGATAATCCACAATGCCACAGCCACACACGGGAAGAACAACGACGTGCCATCCACACCCTGCGACCATGCCGGTGTGAACACCGCGTACACGGACCATGCCAACGCCCCGAAGAACGCCAGCGCATACGGCAACGGATCCGCCGCAATATGCGTCACCGCCGCATTCCAGTCCAACCCGGAATTACCGCCCACGGCGAGCGCCACACCAGCCGTGGCCACGACCGCGCCCGGCAACACCCTGGCTATCGCGTGACGACGACGCGAAACACCAGCTGCGAGCAGCACCATCATCGTGGGCCATAGGTAATTGACCAGACTCACTTCCACTGCGGACGCATCAGTCGAGGCCAGCCCAAGCGACAAGGAAATCGAGGACTCGTAGAATACGAACAGCAGACCGCCGACGATCAGGTACTTGCGCGGGAATTGCTTCAATGGCGCAGGCCGGCGGAATATCAGCAGCAGCACTCCGCCAACGGTATAGATCAGCGCCGAACCAAGCGTGGCGCCGAAACCGTCGGAGACGATGCGGACCGTGCCTGCCATGAAGCTCCACAGCACAATGGCCATGAGGCCCACCGCTGTGGCACGCGCAGACACCACATGACCGCCGGCGAGGTTGTCGGATTGCTTGTCGAGCGATTTAGGAGTGTTGTCTGGATTGTTCTGCACCACCGCGGACCCTCTCCCCATGTATTGCCGGAAGTACTGCTGGAGTCACTCTACATCATCGGATGTGCACAACCGCGTGCCGCCGTACACAACCGCGCGCGCAGTCGAATTTATCCGGTTCCGGGGCCACTCTACCTGCTCCAAGATACGAAAATGCCGGGCAAGGCATTCGCCTTGTCCGGCATGTCATTGGCTCTGTTTCCCGCCGCCCATCGGCTAGTCAGCGTAGAAAACGTAGGATGGGCAGCGCAGGAAGCAGGTCATCGTTAGTCGCTATTCCATTCCATACACCCAGTCGGATGCTTCCTCGTTCAGGAGGCTGGCCCAACGGATGTATGCCGTTGGGCATCAACTCTCAGCACTGGGCTTCGGAACGAGCTTACGACTCGGAATCGAAGCAGCTAGTGGAGTCAGCCTTCAATCGCGATCTGATGCTTGGTCTCGACTTGCGGCTGAGCCTGCATCTTCGGAACCTGGATGCACAGCATGCCGTTGTTGTAGCTGGCATGAATGTCGGATTCCTTCACATCGTCGCCGACGTAGAAGCTGCGAGAGCAGGTGCCCATGTAGCGTTCGCGACGCAGCCAGCGACCGGATTCGTTCGTGCCGCATGCGCACTGCTCACTGGAATCCTTGGAAGCGGAAGCCGAGGCGTCCGCGGACTCAGGGGCCTTGTCCTCATGCTCGCTGCTGCGCGAGGCGGACACGGTCAGATAGCCGTTGTTGAGCTCGAGCTTGATATCGTCCTTCTTGAAGCCAGGCATGTCGATATCGACGTCGTAGCCCTTGGCGGTCTCACGAACATCCGTGTTCATCATGTTCGCCGGCATGGCCGCAGCCACCTGACTGTCCATGTTGCGCCAGCCCTCGAAGAACGGGTCATCGAACATATCAGAGAACATCGTGTCATTCATCAAAGCCGGAAACATTGCCATAATCGGTACTCCTTGAATAGGAGAGAACCTGCTTGGCTTGCCGCCGCACTCCCCGCGCTGGCGGGGAGGCGACAGCTATCGTGGCCGGTTCCGGAACCCTCCCGGGCTCTCAACCTTTGACCTTCACTTCATCCAATTCCCTGGGCGGGCAATCATTCCACAATTATGCTCACAGAGAAATAACGCTGGAATCCGCGGAATTCCGCCGTTTTGCATCAGCCGGCGTATTCCTGGAGATGCACTCAGTGTCCTGCGTCGGAAACTCGTTGACGAACTACCCCTCAGTCCCGCTTCGCGGGCCAGCTCCCCTGACAAGGGGAGCCGACGATAATCAACGAACTTCTGACGCGACATACTGGGAACGCGCCAGGCTCACATCTGCTGGGCGTTTTCGATCAGGGCGTTCTTGAGGTCGGCCTCGATCTGGCGCATCTTGACCTGTGCGGCCTCGCGGTTGGCCTTGCCTTCCTTCTGGATCTGCACGGTCTCCTTCAGGGTGGCGATGAGCTCGGAGTTGATCTTCTCCAACGTGTCGATCTCCACCACGGAGCGCTGGTTGGCCTTCTCGGCGTCCACCGCGCCCTTGTGCAGGGCGGCCGCGTTCTTCTGCAGCAGCTTGTTGGTCACGTCGTCCGCCTTGTTCTGCAGGTCCAACGCCTTGCGCTGGTTGGACAGACCCAGCGCGATCACCATCTGGCTCTTCCACACCGGGATGGTGGTGGAGATGGTGGTGTCGATCTTGTCCACGATGGTCTGGTCGGCGTTCTGGATGATCTTGATCTGCGGCGCGGTCTGCAGCGTCACCACGGAGATGCGGTCCAGATCGTCGAGTCGCTTCTCGAAACGGTCCAGCTTGGCCTTGAAGTCCTTGAGCAGCTGCGCCTGCATCGGGTCGCCGCTCTTCTGCGCCTCGGCCTCCAGCGCCGGCAGCTGAGTCGCGCGGAAGTCGGCGAGCGCCTTCTTGCCGGCCAGCACGGTGATCTTGAGTTCGCGGTACTGCTGGGCGTTCTGCGCGTACATCGTGTCGTACATGGAGATGTCCGCGACCAGTCGCGCCTGCGCGCGCTCGAGCTTGGTGATGATCTCGTCGATCTGCGAATCGACCTTCTGGTAGCGGCGGCGCAGCTTGTCGATGGAGACGGCCACCTGTCCGATGATCGGAATCTTGCGGAATCCGCCAAGTTCGGCCTCATCGATGGTCACGAGCATGGTGTTGAGCAGCTCGCCGGCCTCGCCGGTGTCCTTGGAGCGGGTTTCGGAGAGGATCTCGTCGGCGAAGGTGGAGGTGGCGCGCTGGGCGTCCTTGCCGTACGACGATTCGATGCCGTCGCGCGTGAAGTCGATCTGCGCGGCGAGCTGGTTGACCGACTGCTGGTCGTCGGCCGGCAGCTTGGCGATCTGCTGGTCCGGGGTCAGCGAGGCGACCGCCTCGGCTTCGGCGGCCGTGGGTACCAGAGCGCCATTCGCAGCGCCGGCGCCGGTGCCGAGCGACGGGTTGGTGACTGCCGCGGTGCCGCCTTTGGCAAGGTCCGCAAGGGTGATTGTGTTGGCCATGATGATTCCTTTCGTAACAGGTGTGACAGATGTGAGAGGTTATGGACGATGGTGTACCGCGATGATTGTCTACTGCTGCGGCTGCACGCCTTGGAGCGCGGTGATGAGCTGCTGCATGGCGTCGTTGTTGGGCAATTCGGAGACGGCCGGGATCTGGTCGAGCGTGCCGGGCACGCCGAACCGCTTGATCGGATCGGTGCCGGCGAAGTTGGCCGCGCGGAAGCCGTGACGCTCCCATGCCAGTTTCTGCACCTTCTGGCTCTTAAGCAGATCCAGAAGCTTCACTCCCTTGTCATCCAGCGCCATCAGCGTATGCGTGCTCCACACGGTCGGCGTCGGGTAGACGATCACCACGTCGTCCTTGATCTGCTTGAACGCGTCCGGCTGGTTCACCGCGAGGTCCAGCAGCTGCGATTCATAGCCGACCATCATCGGCTTCGAGCCGACGCCCAGTGTCAGGAACTGGTTGAACGAATCCTCGGAGGAGGTCTCCATCCAGCCCGACTTGGCGAAAATAGCCTTGATAGTCTCGCCGTCGCGCGCCACTGATTCGGTGGTGGCCGGCTGGCCGCCGTTCAAGACGGTGGCGATCAGCGCCGCGTATTCGTTGCCTGAGTTCGACTGCACCGGGTCGGTGGAGTCGATACGGAACTGTCCGTAGCCGGCCGCATAGCCGACGTCCGCCCAGGTCTTGCTGTTGACCATCGCGTCCACGGCCTTGGCCATGTCCATGTGGTATGCGCCGGAATCGTCTTTGGTGATCAGCCCACCGGAGACCAGCCCCTCGGCGACCGCCTTATGCGTATACAGTACGATTGGCGAGTTGAAGACGATGTCGCTCTGGGTGGCCTTCACACCTTTGGCCTTGCCATATTCCACGGCGGCGCGCGACGAGGGGAACAGGTAATCCATGCCATTGGCATCCGCGTCCATCATGGCCAGAGATCCGGCCTTGCGATAGTCGACGTTGAGCCCCTGCTCCGCTGCGAGTTCCTTGAATTTGGCGTCATCGAACAGGCCAATCTTCTCGCCGCCGAGGTAGCCGGTGACGCTGACTTTCTCGACCGGGGCCGCCGGTTTGGGCTGCGCCTGGCGCCACACGAAGGCGCCTCCCACGATCGCCACCACCGCGAGCAGGGCGATTAGGCCGATGATTTTCGATTTTGATAGGTTCATTGCTGCTTGTGCTGCCCTTCTTGATTCCGCTGATCAGCTGCCATCGGCCGAACCGCGACCGGTTGCGCCTGCTGCTTGCCGACGAGCCCCTGCGGCAATCCTGTAACCCCATGGATTCCCGCAGCGTTCGCGCCGGAAGTCAACGCCGGCGCTGACGCGGCTTCAGACGCCGCCGCAGCCGCTGTCTCAGTGTCGTATCCGTCCATGCGGGCCAGACGCTGGATGGCGTCGGAATCAGCCGCAATACCCAACGTCTTGCTGCTGACCGCACGACTGAGCTCGCCCGCTGCCGTGCGTTCGAGCACCTGCAGCGCCTCGATGGTTTCCGTGCGCGCCTTGGCGATCTGATCGTGGGCGCCGGAGCTTTCCACATCGGTGTAGGAACGCAGCAATTGCTCGGTCTGCTCGCCGTACACGGTGATGTAATGGCGCAGAGTCTGGTAGGCGGAGGTGTCGCGGGTTACGTAGTTCACCAGATCGCGCGTGGCCACGATGAAATCGTTGGCCTCGGCGCGTACATATGGATCGCGCACCTGAGCGGTCAGTGCGGAGATCGACTTCAGCCGGGCATTGGCGGCGTCAATGGTATCGGCCGCCTTCTGACCGTTGGGCAATGCGGAGGCCAGCATCTTGCCGATGCGACGCTCGGGCTCGGTCAGCGTGGACGCGGCCACATAGCCGAGTCCGGCCAACACCACAGCCACGCCGACACCGACCACGCCACCGCCGGCTACCCAGAAGCCAAGCCCCGCGAACGCGAGTCCTACGATGAATCCGCAAATCACCTGAAGCATCAGTTGAACCCCTTGACCTGACGGAACACGGACGCCAAGTCGCCGGAGCGGCCATCGAACACCTTGGCGTTGCTCAGCGTGGCGAGAGACTTCAGCTGGCTGGGGTCGGCATCGCCGAACATGATGGAGAAGACCGGCACATCGCGGCCCGAGGACTTGTAATCGCGCTCAAAGTTGGATTGATTGTCGGTCGTGGAGCGGCCGTCCGTCATCAGTACGATGGCCACCGTGTACTTGGACGCCTCGGATTCGGTCGGCAGCTGGCCGAGTGCGGATTCAAGGCCCTGATAGATGTCGGTGCCGCCGCTGGCTTCAGTGCTCTGGGCCTGGCTCAGCAGGGTGCCAGTATTGGTGCCGTTTGCCACGATGGGCGCATGCGCCTCGGATTCAAAGGGGATGAGGATGTTCACATCCTCGTCGCCGGGTTCGATGTAGGAGGCTTTGGCTTCATCCGGGCTGAGAGCGGCATTGAGTCCCTTGACCACGCCATCCTTGCCTTCTCCCGACATGGAGCCGGAGTAGTCAACCACCCAAATGGTCCAACTCGGCTTGCGCAACGCGGTCTGGTAGACGTTGAGCGCGCTGTTGATCACCGATGCGGCGGGCAGCGGGATGGTCTTCAGCGTGGAGGCATCGGTGTTGACGCCCCATTCGGAGCGGAAGGATTCCTTCACCTGACTGTCTGACGCATAGGCGAGGGCGCCGCCCAGGCCCGTACGGCGTCCAGCGCGCTCGAATTCGGTCTTCGTCTCCTTGGCGCTCAGGGCCTTGGCGAAGCTATCGAACGCGTCCTTAAGGTTCTGCCCGCGATCCACGTAGCCGAGCGGCGAATCGGAAACGGCGATGCCGTCGGACGGGTACACGGTAAGTAGCGGGTCGTGGCCGTTCTTGGTCAGGGTCTTATCGGCCTGGATGACCAGCGATTCGTAGTTGACCATCGAGTCGAATCGATCCGGATTGGCCACCACCATGTCCTTGAGCCAATCCGAGGAGCCGGAGGAGCGGTCCACGCCGGACAGCAGCTTGGCCACGGACTCCTTGAGCTGGGCGTTGTCGAGATCCTGCTCGCTCAGCGGCTGGTCGCCGCCGCGCAGGGCTGTCATGAAGGCCAGATAGGCGGATGCGCCCGAGTTCGACTGGGTGGCGGAGGTCATCGAGAACTTGAGATTGCCGTCGCTGACCGCCTTGAGAATGTCCGCGGTGGAGACCGGCTTGGTCTTGCCGGAATCGTCGGCCCATCCCAAGGAGATGGCCTTGGATTTCGCGATGCCGAACACGATTGGAGTGGTGGAGGTGCTGGCGGCGTCCTTGACGACGTGCTTGGTGTCGCCCATCGAAATCCACATGGAGGAGGCCGGCCAGACGGCGTCGTAATTCTCGCCGCCCTTCTTGAGCGCGTTCATGATGTCCAACGAGCCCATGTAATGCATGGTGATGGTCACATTGGATTGGTCGGCGGCCTTTTGGATGGCGGCGGCTACCTCTTTGTTCTCCGAACCGGACGCGATGCTCAGCGTGGCGGTGGATTTGCCGCCCGACGGCGTGAACGTCTGCGTATTGGAGTCGGAGGTCCCCGAATCGCCGTTATTTACCTTGAAGCTCGCCGAGCAGCCGGCCAGCACGAGCGCGCTGGCGCACACGATTGCCGCTACCGCTGCGGCGCGGCGACGAAGAGAAGACATTATGCCCATAATTTCATTGTTCTCCTACCGGATAAAATCGGGTGGAGATGAAGATGACACCAGAGTGAACTCTAGATGAACAGCAACATTCGGCTACGTAGTCAATGGGATAATGCCAAACTCTGGTCAGAGCCCAGCGCCAGCGCACGACACCGGATCAGTACGAGGCGCTGGCGATCATCGGATCGTCGTAGAAGCTGAGGATCTTCTCCAGATACGGCTTGTACACTGCATTCGGCATCGAGAAGATCTCATGGCGGGATTCGTTGAATCGCACCAATGTGGCTTCGTCGCCGCCGTCCTTGATCAGTTGGATGAAACGGTTCTGGGGCTTGTTGAGCACCCAGATGTCGCGCCCGGACTGGAACAGCAGCACCGGAGCCTCCACTTCGGCGCAGGCCGCAGGGCTCAGAATGGCCCTGCTGAGTTTGAGCGCCTGACGCACCCACTCAAAAGACGCGCAATAGGTCTGATATTCCGGATGCTCGCAGCGCAGCTTGAAATACCAGCGTTCGCGCGCTTCGGAAGCCCCCTCGTTGCCCTGCATCGAGAATTCGGGGGTGAAGTCGCTCTGGCCGAACACGCGCTTCTTCCCGAAGCCCAGACCGCAGATCGCCCCCACCAGTATGCGCGTCAATGGCAGCGGCATGCCGGTGGCGGGAGCGATCATCGGCGCGGACAGCACGGCCTTGTCGAACAAGGACGGGTATTGCTCAAGCACAGCCGCTCCGATGCCGCCGCCCATCGAGTGGCAGAACAGGTTGATCGGCATGCCGGCCGCGTACCGCTGGCCGATGGTCTGGGCGAACCCGGCGAGATCGGCCACATAGCGCTTCCAGTCGTCGATCCATACCATGCAGTGGTTGTCCACGTCGCGCGAGGATTTGCCGTGGCCGCGATGCTCGAGCACGCACACCGAGTAGCCGGCGAGCAGGAAGTACCAGACCAGTTCGTCGTACTTTTCGGCGAACTCGGTGAAACCGTGGCTGATGACGATGGCGCCACGGAATGTGGCCGTGGCGCCCTCCTCGCGGATGGCGTCGAACTTGCCGGCGTCATAGCACACATAGTGCAGCTGCCCGGATCGGCCGCCGGTGTCCATCAGACCTGGCAATGGCTCGAGGCCCGCCGACCGTTCGGCGGCGGACGGGTCGAACCATCCTTCTTCGCGGCATTGACGGAGCGCCGGCACCACCGTGCGCTCCATCGTCTCGGCGTATGTGCTCTCGTCGATCATCGTCACCTGCATGCCACCCATCTTAGGGCAACTGCGGCTCAGGCCAGCGCGTCCTTGAGGAAGTCGCGCTGGAGCGTGAGCAGATTCTCGGCCACGGTCTCGTCGTTGGTCATATGGGTGATGCCGGTCAACGGCAGGTATGTGTGCGGTCGGCCGGCCGCCATCAGCGCCTGGGACAGCTTGAGACTGTGGGCGATGGTGACGTTGTCGTCCGCGAATCCGTGGATGAGCATCAGCGGACGCTCCAGCTTGGGCGCGTCCTGGATGATGCCGTTGCGGTAGTAGACATCCGGGTCGAGGCCAAGGTAGCGCTCGGTATAGTGGGTGTCGTACAGCGTCCACTCGGTGGGCGGGGCGCCGGCGCAGGCTGCCTTGAACACGTTCGGGGCGTCCAGCACGGCGAGCGCGGAAAGGAATCCGCCGTACGACCAGCCGATCATGCACACCTTGTCGAGGTCGGGCGCGGGAATCGAGGCGTTCAGGCCGGCCATCGCCGCGGGCAAGGCGTTGACGGCCTCTATCTGGTCGGCGAGGGTGATGTCCTTCATGTTCTCGAAAATCGCGCGGTCCCACGCCGGTCCGCGGCCGGTGGTGCCGCGGCCGTCGGCGGTGACCACCAGGAAGCCCTGGTCGGCCCACCACTGGCCCTCCCAGTAGAAGGACTGCGCATCCACGACTTGCTGGAAGCCGGGACCGCCGTACGGCTTCATCAGTACCGACAGCTTCTCGGCATTGGCATACGGGCTTTCGGGGCTCGGCGCGACGATCGCCGTGTAGAGGCGATGCTCGCCGAGGCGCACGAAATGCAGATTCGGTGTGAAACCGGGCTCGGCGGCGTAGCTGGCGATGGCGGCGGAACCGGGCCGACCCTCAGTCGGCTGTGCCGACAGCTCCCCTCCCAGAGGGGCGCCGGCGGTTACCGCCTCGAACAGCTCATCCACGGAGTCGAACTGCGGTGCCACGACATGGGTCATCTGGACGCCGGCGTGAGCGAGGTCGCGGCCGGAGATCACACCGCCGCGCTCACCCCAGGATGCGGTCCAGACACCGGGCGTGGTAGTGATCGGAACAGGCAGGGAGGCTCCCGCAGCTCCCGCAGCATCAGCAGCACCGAAATCGAACAGCACGACGTCGAAGCTGCGGGCGTCATGCTCGCCGCCCTGCGCCTTCCATACGGCCGGAGCATCGGGCGCGAGGTCGGGCTCACGCTGCACCACCGCCACGACGCCGTCATCACTGACGTGCAGCACTTCGCGCACATTCCAACCTGCGGGCGTGAACGGGCGACCGTCCACGGTCAGACGATTGGTATCCGCCGCCATATCGTTGAGCGAGCACACCAGATGACCGTCCGGCGTGTAGGCGGGGGTGCCAGGCACCAGATCGATCCACTGGTCGTTGGCATGTTCCTCGAGCACACGGGTCGAGCCGAACGCCGGCCATGTCAGATGCGGCTCGGCGGCGGCATCATCCGCAGCGGCTGCGGCGGCACTGTCGACGTCGTCAACATCGCCAGCAAGCCCACCCTCGATTTCGGCGAAGTCCGCAGATTCCTCGGCGGCAGACACCGCCACTTCCAGCACCTGATCGGCGCTTTGACGACGGTTCTGCACCAATACCAGCGGGTCATGCTCGCCGGTCCAGCTCACGGCGGCGACATATTCATAGGCCTTGCGATCCCAGTCCACATCGGCGTTGGCGGTGATGCCGAGGTAGCGTCCATCATCGTCGAACGCCAGCGTGATCGCCGTCAGGTAGACGTCGGCGTTCTGGGTCAGCGCACGCGGATAGCGGCGGCCTTCAGCCGGATGCTCCGGGTTGGCCGGATCGCTGATGTACCACACCGGCTCATTGGCGGTATCAAAGGACTCGAACAGCACATGGCGGGAGTCGGGCGACCACCAGAAGCCGTCATACCTGTTCATCTCCTCGCCGGCCACGAATTCGGCCAGACCTATCTTCCACGTGTTCTCAGCGGGATTGCCGTCCTCGTCCTCCACGCTCACGCCATAGATGGCGGTAATGCGGTCGGCAAGCGGCTCCTCGTCCTCGAATTCGTCAGCGTCGGCGTCAGCGTCTGCGTCGCCATACAGCCCCTCGCTCAGCGCCTCCTCCACGGCGTCGGACTCCACATCGACCCCATCGGACAATTCGCCGGCCGGTTCCTCGTGCAGCACGTCCGCAGCTCCCCCGGCAACGCCCGCATCGAGCTCGGGCCAATCGCCGATATCCACCAGCATCAGATGCGTGCCCGTGGTGTACAACACATGGTTGCCGTCCGGGGAGATACGCGGGTTGAGCACCGGCGTATAGGCGGCCGGATCGCCGTCCAGCCATTCGCCGGCGAGCTCGCGGGTGTGCGCGACCGGGACATAGCCGGACGCCGATTCGACATCCTCAGCATCCGCGGTATCCGCAATGCCCTCGTCATCCTCGCCGGATGCCGCGATCCAGTCGATTTCAGTCAGATACAGGCGTCCGTTGATGGTGAACACCACGCAATCGCCGGCCTCATCCACCGAATAGCTCACGATGCCGGCACCGCCTTCGCGCGCACGTTCGCGGCGGGCGCGCTCCTCGGCCGGCACATCCTCACTGTCCGCGGCGGCACCGAGCAGTTCGCGCGGATCGGCGAGTTTCGTCTCATGATGTTCGCCGGCAGCATCGAACCAGCTCAGCCACAGCGCCGTCACCAGATCTTCGGGCCCGTCCGAGCGCAGGAACAACGCCTGCGAACCGTCGCCCACGACTTTCGCCGAGCGCGGGGCGCCACCGTTGAATCGCAGGGTACGTGCGCGCAAACGGGGAAATACCTTGATTGCTTCGTTGACATCAATGTTTTCGCTCATGCCTCTAACCTACGCCCCCATCCAGCCAGCGCAGACCCAGCCAGCACCCATCCAGCCAGCGCGGCGCACCCGCACAACACACCCCGCACAACACACCCAGTGGGGCTCCGTACCTATTTTTCCTCTGAATTTTTGGAAATTCTGCACTCATCGACGGTCAAATGGCACCTTTTTGCACTGTATTCCCCACTGCCGCGTAGGATAGGTGACGATTAGAAAGGGAGGACTATGAGCGTTCTCGACCGTTTTGAAAAAAGCGTGGAGGGTGCAGTCAACGGAGTGTTCGCCAAGTTCGGCTCCAAGGATCTGCAGCCTGTTGATCTTTCCAGCGCCCTGGAGCGCGAGATCGACGCCGAAGCCATGCCGGTGGGCCGCGACCGCACGGTGGCCCCGAATGAATACCGTTTCAAGCTCAGCACCCCGGACTTCGACCGCATCGAGGCATGGGGCAGCGAGACCCTCGCCAACGAGCTCGCCGACAACCTCACCGAATACGCCAAGAGCCAGCACTACGCCTTCGTCGGCCCAGTGGTGGTGATCTTCGAGGAGGATCTGAACCTCACCAAGGGCAATTTCAACCTCACTTCCGAATCCGTGCAGGGCAATGCGGTGCCGGTCACCACGGATGCCCAAGCCGAAGACAGCCCGGTCCTCGAGGTCAATGGCAACCAGTACCTGCTCACCAAGGAGAAGACCGTGATTGGCCGCGGCTCCGGCTGCGACATCGTGATCGATGATCCGGGCATCTCCCGCAAGCATCTGGAAATCGACATCACGCCGAACGGTGTCATCGCCCGCGACTTGGGATCGACCAACGGCACGTACGTGGAGGGCCATCAGGTGCCCGCCGCCACGCTGCTTGACGGCAATACGATCACCATCGGCCGCACGCGCATCCTGTTCTGGGCCTCCGCCCAGGCGCAGGAGTAGCCAAGGCGTCGCCACGCGCAAAGGTCCCGCGTCATGACCGAATTAACTTTTGCCCTGCTGAAGTATGGTTTTCTGGCCCTACTGTGGGTGTTCATATGGCTGGCGATACGTTCGCTGCGCCAGGACATCGAGACGTTCAGCCCACGTCCCTCGCGTTCCCGCCGCAAGCGCGAGCGTGAAGCACATAAAGTGAAGTCCGAGACTCCACAGACGCCGGCCGTGCGCAGCGCCGGCACGTCCAATGCGGCCGCGTCCGGCGGCCGCCATGCCCAGCAGCCCACGCTGCTGGTGATCATCGACGGCCCCTTGGCCGGCAGCTCGGTCCCGCTGGCCGAGTCCGAGATCACACTGGGCCGCTCGGCTTCCAACACCGTAGTGCTTGACGACGAGTTCGTCTCCTCCCATCACGCCCGCGTCTACCTCGACGCAGCCTCCGGCCAATGGGCCATCGAGGACCTTCATTCCACCAACGGAACCGTGGTGAATCAGCAGCGCATCAACCGCCCGACGATTCTGCCCGCCCGTATTCCCGTGCGCATCGGCGCCACAACCTTTGAATTGAGGTAGCCGTATGCCCAATTCCGCCGCTTCACAACCGCTGTACCTGTACTCCACCACCGTGTCCGACGTGGGCACGGTGCGCGCGAACAATCAGGATTCATCGTTCGCCGGCGAGCATCTGATCGCCATCTGCGACGGTATGGGCGGTCATGCAGGCGGCGACACGGCATCCACCATCGCCATCCGGTCCCTCGCCCACATCGAGCAGGACGATACCGGCGGCGACATCCAGGCCATCTCCAAGATGATGGAGACATCGGTGATGGCCGCGCACGACGCCATCGTGGGCAAGGCCAAGCGCGAACGCAAGCTGGCGGGCATGGGCACCACAGTCACCGCCGTGGCTCTGGTCGCCGGGTACTGGGTGCTCACGCACATCGGCGATTCGCGCGCCTATCTGCTGCGCGACGGCCACCTGAGCCGCATCACCACCGATCACAGCTATGTGCAACACCTCATCGACACCGGACGCATCACACCTGCCGAGGCGAAGAACCATCCGCAGCGCAATGTGGTGATGCGCGTGCTCGGCGACTTCGACATCGACCCGCATCCGGACATCTCCATCCGCCGTGCGCACCCGGCCGACCGCTGGCTGCTATGCTCGGACGGCCTATGCGGTGTGCTCGAGGATTCCACCATCGAAGAGACGATGATGGCGCTCTCCGATCAGGGCGAGTGCGCGCAGAATCTGGTGCAGATGGCGTTGCGCGCGGGCAGCACCGACAACGTGACCGCCGTCATCGCGGACGCCACACTGGCCTTGGACGCCAACGCGTTCGATCTGCCGCACCAGACGCCGCTGGTCGGCGGCGCGGCGAGCAACAGCCTGGAGACCATCGCCGACATCGTCAACGCGCCCGTGGCCGCCGCGCCTGCACTGCGCGCCGACAATTCCCCGGCTCAACGCGCGGCAGCGCTGATACAGCCGGCCAGCGCGCATGAGCCTGCTCCGGAATCGGACGCCACTGCGCAGCCGTCCGGAGCACGGGTCGCGCAGCCTTCCGTCGTGCGCGAGGAGACCGGCGAGCGCGCCAATCCCGATACCGGCGAGATTCCGATTGTGCAGCGTCCGGACGGCCGTATTTCCGCCGATCCTAACGATCCGGTCGTGCAGCAGGCCATCCGCGACGAGCATGTGCAGCAGACCAAGGCCACACGGGTGAGGAAGCGCAGGATTCGCTATGCACTGATTCTCACGGTGATCATCGTGGTCGCAGCGCTGTTCGGCATCGGCGGCGGCACATATCTGTGGAGCCAGTCCCGCTACTATGTCGGCAACAGCAACGGCAATGTGGCGATCTATCAGGGCGTGCCCACGAACATCTTCGGCATGGAACTCTCACATGAGGTCAGCAGCACCACGATTTCACTCGACGAGCTGCCGCAGACATGGCGCGATCAGATCAATCAGGGCATCGCCGTCGACTCGTTGGACGAGGCGCAGTCCCATGTGGGCATCATCCGCTCGGAGATGAACAAGTTCCTGGAGCAGCAGAAGAAGGACGCCGCCAAGAAGTCCGATTCCTCCAGCAACAGCTCCAACAGCAACTCGGACACCAGTTCCAACGCCGGCAATACCGACAACGCCAACGGCTCGGACGCCTCTGCCGACCAGCCGAGCATCGGCGCCGCGAACGACGCAACATCGGGAGGCACTCAATGATCGCCACCCGTCTGCGCCAGATCGGCCTGTTGCTCGTCGCCCTCGCGATCAGCGCCCTTGCGATCGTCCAGATGTTCGAGCGCACGACGAACTCCATGCCGCAGGACTATACGATGCTGTTCGGCATCGTCGCAGCACTGTTTCTGGTGCTGTGGGGGCTGACCGCGCGATTCCAGCAGTACGCGAGCCAGTCGATCATGCCTTGCGTACTGCTGCTGACGGCCATCGGCATCACGATGATCGCCCGCATCGACCAGAGCATGGACACGACGGTGGCCAAACGCCAGCTGATGTGGCTGTGTCTGGCACTGGTTCTCAGCGGTCTGATCATCGTGTTTCTGCGGGATTACCGCGTATTGCGGCGGTTCTCGTATGTGTCGATGGTCGTGGGTCTGGCGCTGCTGCTCTCCCCGATGCTGCCGGTGATCGGCCAGGAGGTGAACGGCGCGCGCATCTGGGTGAGGATTCCCGGGCTCGGACAGTTCCAGCCTGGCGAATTCGCCAAACTGTTTCTGGCGTTCTTCTTTGCCTCGTATCTGTTCGACCATCGCGATCAGCTGGCCGTGGGCGGCAAGAAGGTGCTGGGCCTGCAACTGCCGCGCATCAAGGATCTGGGACCGATCATCGTGGTGTGGGTCGCCTCGATGGGCGTGTTGGTGATGCAGCATGACCTGGGTACCTCGCTGATGTTCTTCGCCATGTTCGTGGCGATGCTGTACACGGCCACCGGACGCACCAGCTGGATCGTCATCGGTCTGATCGCGTTCGCCGTAGGCGCGGTGGCCGCCGCCAGTGTCTTCAGCCATGTGGGGCAGCGCGTGGACGCCTGGCTGCAGCCGTTCAGCAATGAGCAGTACAACAAGGAATACGGCGGCTCGTGGCAGCTGGTCACCGGCATCTTCGGCCTGGCTTCAGGCGGCATGCTGGGTACCGGGCTCGGCCAGGGGCATCCGGCGCTGACCACGTTCGCCAATTCCGATTTCATCTAC
Source organism: Bifidobacterium sp. UTBIF-68 (assembly GCF_006408855.1). Lineage (NCBI taxonomy): Bacteria > Bacillati > Actinomycetota > Actinomycetes > Bifidobacteriales > Bifidobacteriaceae > Bifidobacterium > Bifidobacterium sp. UTBIF-68. The sequence goes on from NZ_JFAN01000023.1 coordinate 19,920, forward strand.
ACCGCGCTTGGCGAGGAACTGGGTCTCACCGGCGTGCTGGCCATTCTGATGCTGTATCTGATCATCATCGCCTCGGGATTCGTGGCCGCGATGAAGATCAAGGACGGCTTCGGCAAACTGCTGGCATCCGGTCTGGTGTTCACGATGGCGTTCCAGGTGTTCACCGTGGTGGGAGGCGTGACGCTGGTGATTCCGCTGACCGGTCTGACCCTGCCGTATATGGCGGCCGGCGGCTCAAGCCTCATCGCCAATTACATTCTTGCGGCGCTGCTCATCGTCATTTCCGGCGCCGCCAACCGGCCTGAGCCGGAGCTCACCTCCGATTCCTTCCAATATGAGGCGCTTGCGGCCCTGCGCAACAAGGAGCTGGAGGAGCGCGCCCGTGCTACGGAGCCGGTTTCCCGTCCGCGCACGGCATCAGCCCGCGTCTATGATCTCGACGACCCGGATGGCGAGATTGTGGACACCACCAAGCGCGCTCCAGTGAACGAAGTCACTGCGAACGATGGCGTTGCCGGCGACGGCATCGACTTCGACGGCGACGGCACCACCACGGGCTTCGCGGAATACACCGCGCCCACCGGCTCGCTGCCGCCGGTGCCATCCTCTGCAGCACCATCCCCCGCAATGCCACCGGCACCACAAATCCCGCCGTTCCCGGCAATCCCGGCTCCCCCGATCCCGCCGGCAGGCGGCAGCCATCAATCCCCAGCCCATCACGGACCCCGACATGGAGGTGCGCGCGCATGAACAAATATCTGCGTCAGCTGTTCACCGCAGTCGTATGCCTGTTCGTGATACTCGGGCTGTCGTCGACCATCCTTATGGCGGTGCGCGCCAATTCGCTGAACAGCGATTCGCGCAACGCCCGCTCCCTCTACCATCAGCTGGGCGCGTATCGTGGCGCGATTCTCGCTTCGGACGGCACGGTGATGGCCCAATCCGAGCCGGTCAACGACGCGTTCAAATACCAGCGCACCTATTCGAACGGCCCGCTGTATGCTCCCATCACCGGATTCTTCGCCATCAACCAGAACGCGGACCGCGGTCTTGAAGCCTCCCGCAGCATGCTGCTCAACGGCGAAGCCAACTCGCTGATCTGGCAGCGCGCCAAATCGATGCTCACCGGCAGCACCAACAAGGGCGCCTCCATCGAGACCTCCATCGACCCGAAACTGCAGCAGGTGGCCTACGACCAGATGAGCTCGCGTGATGGCGCCGCCGTGGCCATCGAGGTCAAAACCGGCCGTATCCTCGCCATGGTGAGCACGCCAAGCTACGATCCGAACCAGTTGGCCACCCACGACACCAAGGCCGCGGCCAAGGCGTACAACGATCTGGCCGCCGGAGAAAACAGCCCGCTCATCAACCGCGCCACCTCGCAGCTGTATCCGCCAGGCTCCACGTTCAAGACGATCGTGGCTTCCGCCGCCTTGGAAACCGGCGACTACCAGGCCGATACGCAGATTCCCGCAGGAGCGAGCTACACTCTGCCCGGCACAGCCACGCAGCTGCCGAACGCAGTCTGGCAGGCCAACGGCACCGACGGTAAAATCACCCTGCAGAATGCCATCGCGTATTCCTCCAACACCGCGTTCGCCCAGCTCGGCGTGGCCCTTGGCGAGGACAAAGTCAAGGAAATGGCCACCAAATACGGGTTCGGCAATACGATCACCATCGATGGCACCAGTGCCACCGGCACCCCGATGACCGCCACAGCCTCCACATTCCCGTCCGCCACCACGCCGGACAAGCTCGCGCTGGCCTCAATAGGCCAAGGCGACACCAAGGCCACGCCTCTGCAGATGGCTATGGTGGCGCAGGCCATCGCGAACGATGGCAAGATGATGCGCCCGACACTGGTCGACCGCGTGCGCGCCTCGGACCTGTCCGTCATCAGCCAGACGACGCCGGAGACCTTGGGCAAGGTCATGAGCAAGGATTCCGCCGACAAACTCACCGCCATGATGGAGCACGTCATCACCGACGCCAACCCGTCGCTGGCCATCAACGGCGTCACGATCGCCGCCAAAACCGGTACCGCGCAGATCGGCGTGGACAACACCAGCATCGATGGTTGGATCATCGGATTCGCCCCCGCCGAGGATCCGCAGATTGCAGTAGCGGTCCTGGTGCACAATACTGATTTGCTTGGTTCGCTTGCCGCGGGCCCGATTATGCGCGCGATGATTCAGGAGGCTCTGCAGCAATGAAACTGATCGAAGGACAACTCATTCACCGCCGCTACCGCCTCGACGCGCGACTGGCGCAAGGCGGCATGGGCGAGGTCTGGAAGGGCTATGACATCCAGCTTGGACGCCCAGTGGCCATCAAGGCACTGCGCTCGGATGCCACGAACGCGGAGGCCAAACTGCGTCGCCTTCGTGCCGAAGCGCATAATTCCGCGAATCTGGCGCATCCGAATATCGCGGCATTGTTCGAGTATTACGAGCATGACGGCATCGGCTTCCTCATCATGGAATACGTGCCATCGAAATCGTTGGCGGACCTGTATCACGAACAGGGCGCGATGGACCCCATCGACCTGCTGCCGATCCTCATCCAGACCGCGCGCGGCCTGTTTGTCGCCCACTCGCACGGGGTGATTCATCGCGATGTGAAGCCCGCCAATATCATGGTTTCCGATACCGGCGAGGTGAAGATCACCGACTTCGGCGTCAGCTATTCCACCGGACAGGGGCAGATCACCCAGGACGGCATGGTGGTCGGCACCGCCCAGTACATCTCCCCCGAACAGGCGCAGGGCAAGCAGGCCACGCCGCAATCGGACATCTATTCGTTGGGCGTGGTGGCCTATGAGGGCCTGTCCGGGCACCGCCCGTTCACCGGTGCCACGCCGGTCGACATCGCCGCCGCCCACGTGAACGATCCCGTGCCTCCACTGCCGGACACCGTGGACGTTCAGCTTCGTGAATTCGTCATGTCCATGCTGTCCAAGGACCCGCTCGACCGACCCAAGGATGCACTGGTGGTATCGCGCACCTTGGCGCGCATCGAACGGAGGCTTCTGGACCAGCAGACCGAACAGGCAGATCAGACCATGGTCACATCCAGCGTCCGGCCATTGCGCCGAGTCATGAGCACACCTCGTATCGTATTGGACGCTCCTGCCTCGAAATTGGGAGGGAATAAGCAATGAGCAACATGCCTAATGCACTGGCCGGTGGCCGATATCAGCTGGGCCAGCTCATCGGTCGAGGCGGTATGGCCGAGGTGCGCATCGCCCTCGATACCCGATTGGGCCGCACGGTCGCCGTGAAGATCATGCGCGCGGAGCTCGCCAACGACGATATATTCCTGGCGCGTTTCCGCCGCGAGGCCCGTTCCGTGGCCCAGATGAACAACCCGAACATCGTGAACATCTACGATTCTGGCGAGGAGACCATCACCACCGACGCCGGTGACACCGAGCGCCTGCCCTACATCGTGATGGAATACGTGAAGGGCCAGACCCTGCGCGACATCATCAAGGTGAACGGCGCATTGAGCCAGCGCGACTGCGAGCAGGTGATGCTCGGCGTGCTAAGCGCCCTCGACTATTCGCATCGCATGGGCATCATCCACCGCGACATCAAGCCCGGCAACATCATGATCTCCGAGCAGGGCGTGGTCAAGGTCATGGACTTCGGCATCGCCCGCGCTCTGGACGATTCCGCCGCCACCATGACCCAGTCCCAGGGTGTGGTGGGCACCGCACAGTACCTCTCCCCCGAGCAGGCCCGCGGCGAGACTGTGGACATGCGCTCCGACCTGTATTCCGCAGGTTGCGTGCTCTATGAGATGCTGACCGGCCGTCCGCCGTTCACCGGTGATTCCGCGGTGGCCATCGCCTACCAGCACGTGTCCGAAGTGGCCACTCCGCCGAGCGCCATCGTGCCCGGCCTGCCGAAGATGTGGGATTCCATCGTGGCGAAGGCCATGGCGAAGGACCGTCAGAACCGGTATGCCACGGCCGCGGAGTTCAAGAACGACATCCTGACCTATATGAACGGCGGCGTGCCGGTGGCGGCAGCGTTCAACCCGCTGACCGATCTGTCCGGCGTGAAGGCGCGCAAAGAGGCCGAACGCGACCAGCCGACCGTGCCGATGGGTGCCGGTCAGCCCACGCAGGCGTTCAACCCGGCCACCGGCCAGTTCGAGCAGATTCCGCCGGCGAACGCAGCCATGCAGAATGCGCTGAAGAGCCGTGCCGAACAGCGTGCGGCGGCGGCCAAGGCGAAACGGAAGAAGCAGATCATCATCGGCTCGGTGCTGGGCGTCATCGCGGTGATCGCCATCGTGGTGGGCGTGGTGTTCGGCATGGATGCAGCGAAGAAGAACGTCGTGGAAATGGTCACCGTGCCGGAGTGCACCTCCACGACGTCCAAGGACGGCTTGGAAGCCAAGCTCCAGGCGCTGGGTCTGGAGATGGTGGAGAAGCAGGATACCGATTCCACCAAGGCCGCCGGCACCTGCACCAAGATGAGCCCGGAAGCGGGTTCCAAGGTGGCCAAGGGCTCCAAGGTGACCGTGTGGTTCTCCGCAGGCCCCCAGTCCATCGCGGTGCCGGACGTCAAGGGCATGACCCAGGAGGCAGCCCGTACCAAGCTTGAGGACGCCGGTTTCGAGGTCAGCTCCACGGTGAAGACCGAGGACAGCGCCGACATCGACAAGGATGAGGTGACCCGCACCGATCCCGCCGCCGGCACGTCGACGCCCAAGGGCTCGACCATCACAATCTACGTGTCTTCGGGCATGACCGCGATGCCGAATCTGGTGGGGCAGTCCAAGGATGCGGTGTTGAGCCAATACAACGGCATGTTCAATTTCGTGGTGGAGAGCGAATCCTCCGACACCGTGGAAGCGGGCTCGATCACCCGCACCGACCCGGCCGCAGGCACCTCCATCGAACAGGGCGCGTCCATCACGATCTGGGTGTCCACCGGCAAGGAGAAGGTCACGGTGCCGTCCATCAACTCCGGCACCGACTTCGCCACCGCCAAGCTGCAGCTTGAGGCCGTGGGGCTCGTCGCGGCCGCCAACGGCCCTTCGGACAGCACCGCCGTGGTGGTGAGCATCGATCCCGCCGCCGGTACCGAGGTGGACAAGGGCTCGACCGTCACCATCACCACCAAGGCCGGCACGTCCTCAGGCACTGACACCGGCGATTCGGACAACACGGGCACCGGCGGTACCGGCGGCAACACCAGCACCGGCAACAGCAACGGACGAGCCGGCGAGTAGCCGTTCAAAGTCATCTGGTTCCGGCTCTCGCTAGTGGTCTGTCTCGTGCTGAGGGGCGTTGGCCCCCTCTGACGGGACGTTGCCGTGAAGCAAACAGCGGAGCTGTTTTGTAGGCAACGTGCGAGCCGACAGGCGAGCCAGTAGGATGCCGCGCGGAGCGCGTCCATACTTGCAGGACGGGCTGTCAGCGAAGCTGACTGGGGGAGAGACTCTAATCCAGGACTACTTGGTGACCTTCGGTTGCAAGCCTGCGGACTTGGCCACGGCGTTCGCCTGTCCGCACACGGCCAGCCAATTGGCCAGCAGACGATAACCATCCTGAGTCATCACCGATTCGGGATGGAACTGCACGGCGTACATCTTCTTGCCCTTGACCTTCAGCCCCTGCACGATGTGGTCGCCCTGCGTCCACGCGGTCACTTCCAGCGTATCAGGCACCGAATCCGGCTCGACCGCGAGCGAATGATAGCGGGTGGCGGTCATCGGATTGGCCACGCCGGCGAAGATCTCGTCATCGATATGCTCCACCTGGCTCGTCTTGCCGTGCATGATGGTGGGCGCATGGTCCACCGTGCAGCCGAACACCTCAGCGAGCGCCTGCAGTCCCAGGCATACGCCGAACATCGGCACCCCGGTCGACGCGCATAGGCGAATCATATCCTCGCTGGCACCGGACTGGGCGGGAGCGCCGGGACCGGGGGAGATCAGTACGCCGTCATAGCCGTCCAGCACACCGGGGGCGGCAGGATCGATGGCATCGTTGCGCACCACGTCCACCGTGGCACCCAGCGTCTTCAAATACCCGACGATGGTGTATACGAACGAGTCGTAGTTGTCCACCACCAGAATGCGCGCGGAATCAGTCATACTGCCTCTCCTTGGACGGGCTTGCGGGCATGCCCCGGCCCTTCGCGAACCTCACATGTACATGTATGTGAGCCATACTACTTCAGCTCAGCGGCCTTTACTCCGGTACGGCCACGAAGTTCGACATCTGCCGCAGGAACGGGATGTTCGTGGCTGCCCAGGGGAAGGTCCACTGGAACAGCGCGGCGGCGGCGGCGAACAGCAGCAGAAGCAGAAGCAGCCATCGAATGGGTAGCGCGCCCGGCTGCAGTCGCACCAACAGGCCATAGATGCTGGCGTCCGGGCGACGACGTTCGCCCAGGCGGATGGCGCGCAGTACCGGCCAGCGCCAGGCGATGGCGGCGGCGATGAACATGATCAGCCAGGCGACAAGCGCACCGTACACCACCTTGTCAAGCGAGCCGATACGCGATGCCACGGACGGGGTTTCGGAGATCGCAAACTTCACCGAGCCGGACGAGTCGGTGGTGGCCAGTTCCTGGGGCACACCGTCCGACACCTTGGCCCAGTAGGAGAGCTCGCCGTAGCTGATCCAGCGATGGGTGGGAGTGGAGTACTTCGGCTCGCAGGTGGTCAGTGTAATCATGCGTTTGGTGGGATCGACGCCGGAGTTCTCCGGGTTGGGTGCGATGACCCAGATGTCGGTGGGCAGCACGATCTGATAGCGCGTGTAATGGTAGACGTACCAGTAATCCTGCGTACGGATGATGATTGGGTCGCCTTCCTGGAGCTTGTCCACGTCACCGAGCGGCTGACCGTAGCCGTTGCGGTGACCAGCGACGGCGAAGTTGCCGATCTGGCCCGGCAACTGGGATGACTGGTAGTGGCCCAGACCGTGACGGTTGATCTGTTCAAGGGTGGTGCCCTCCACCACGTTGCGATGCCATTGACTGCCGAAGCGCGGAATATAGATCTGTGCGATCAGGTCGCCGTATTTGGGACCCTGGGGCTGCACGGGCGGATCGCCTTCCTGGGCTTTCGCGACCTTCACGTCGCCGCCATTGCCTGCCGGGTCGGACCAGTTCATGGATTTGGTGGTCTCGTTCTGGGTCTGTTCGGCCTCCACGCCGGTCCACCACATCTGCCAGACGATATACAGCGCGCAGATCGCGGCTGCGGTCAGCAACAGTTCGGCGAGGATGCCCAATGCCTGCCACAACGGGCCACGGCGTTCGGCTGCGGCGGCAGCGCGGCGGGCGCGACGGGACTGGGGCTGGGCGGCCGTTGCCGTGAAGGCTGCAGCACCGCCGTTCCCGTTGCCGTTCCCGCCGAACGGCGTGAATTGTGCGGTGCTTTCGGGGTCCGCGAAATCATTCAGATCGGTCGAAGTCTGCACATTCGCAGCACTGTGTCTGTTGTGTCTCATGACTGCCTCTACTCCTCGTCCTTGGTCTTCGGCGTATCGACGGTGGCATATTTGAACTGCTGCAGCAAAGCCGTGGTGGCCTCGAACTGAAGATTGTCTTTGTTTTCCACCTTGTAACCTATGCCGAATGCGCTGACGTATTGCTTCAGAATGGTGATGGCCTTGGAATCGTTCAGCGCCTTGCGCATCGCATCCTGGTCACCAATGGCGGAAATGGTGAACGGTGGCGCGTACTTCTTGCCGTGGATGGAGAGCACATTGCCCGAGCAGATCACCGCCGAATTGAACAGTACCCTCTGATCCATGATTTTCATGGCTTCGGCGCCACCCGCCCATAGCGCATTCACCACGGATTCCACGTCCTGCTGGTGAATCACATAATCATTGATATTCGCAGTGGTACCGTTGTCGTTCACCGCACTCTCCCACAGCGGCGAATCATCCAGCGTCACTGTGACGCCTGCGCCGGATAGTTCCGGGAGCATCAGGCTTGCATCGCCACCGTTATTGGCGGCGTCGGTATTGGTATCAGTACTGGCATTGGAATCATCGGAACTCGACGAACTGCCGGAGCCCAGCGCCTCGGTAAGGTTGTTCACCTGCTTCTGCAGATCGTTGACATCGGTCTGCAGCTGGGAGACCTCGGCCACGCTGTTCTCCACGAGGTCGGCGGTATCGGTGTTCACCGTAGCGGTGCGATTGACACGGACGTTGGTGCTCAGCAGAAAGCCGGTCAGCGCGACCACCACAACCGCAGCGATCCCGCTGGGCACGGAGCGACGTGCGCTATGCCTTCCCTGATGTCTGGCCATACCAATCCCGTCTTTGTCACCGGTGTGTTCACCTTTTCACACGGCGTGTTCACCAGTTTCGAGTGTAGCCACTATTATGACTTCTAGCCTATTGAATGGAGAATACGCTGATGGCTGACGAAGAGCTGCACGAAAACGACTCGAAGGACCAGAAGGACTGGCCGGACGAGGGCGTGAATGACGACAAGTCCGCGGACACCGCCGCCGACACCGCCACTGACAAGGTCGCCGACGAAGACGAGACCTATGGTGTCGATATGGATCAGGTGCAGGCGGTGCTGAACGCCACTGCCGACAAGGCCACGCTGACCCCTCAGATGCAGCGCATGATGAACCGTCAGGCCGAGAACACGAAGCGTGTCGAGGAGACCATCAAGGGCACCAAGTCGAACCCGCGCTGGTTCGTGCCGGTGTTCTGCGCGTTCATGATCATCGGTCTGATCTGGTGCGTGGTGTATTACCTCTCCCCGTCCGGCGCTTGGCCGATTCCGAACATCGGCGCATGGAATCTGGCGATCGGCTTCGCGCTGATCATGATCGGATTCCTGATGACGATGGGTTGGCGCTGAACCTTAGTTCCCCTGTGAGCCGCTGGCGCTTTTCTGCGACAGCGGCTCGCTGTGTATTATCAGTGGTTATCAGTGGCTCACCTGACAGCGAAGCCGAGATTCTCGATTATCACTGAGACGAACCACTGGCATGCCGTGTCAATACTGCGTTATCGGCATGACTGCCCTCAGGCGGGCTTCTCAGGCGGGCTTCTCAGGCGGGCTTGCCTGTAATTCGCATCCCCATGCACAACATATGGCGCTACAGTTCCAAACGCGCAAAACGTGACAACCGCGTTATCACAGTTGAGAAAAACGTGACATAAAGCATGCTATTGTGCGCGGCCTCGATGGGCAACGTCCAGTTCGCGCTCCTACAGGGCGAGCTCGATGTCAATCTCGGATTAATCGCGGAGAACGTGGTGGCCCAGGAACTAACCGCGCATGGATACGCCGCGCATTACTTCGACGCCAAGAAATACGGCGAAGTCGACTTCGTCGTTCAGTCGGGCACCCGGGTCACGCCGGTAGAGGTGAAATCCGGCAACGATTGGACCAAGCACAAGGCATTGGACAACGTGCTCGCCGTGGACGAATGGGACATCGACCATGCCTGGGTGCTATGCAGGGGAAACGTAAGCCAGGATGGAGCCATCACCTATCTGCCGCTGTACATGACCATGTTCCTCGAGCCCGAACGGCTGCCCGCCTCGATGCCATTCACGGTGGATCTGAGCGCGCTGGATACGACGGGCGAGCCAGCTGAATACCGCGCGTAGCGCGACCGTGCGATACCGACTGGCCATTGACTGGCCGTCTGACTTCGCTGGGAGGCTACGTGCGATGCAGGCTGGCCAGTATATGGCCCTCTGGCGTCGCTGGGGTGTTGTGTGCGACGTCAGCCGGCCAGCATGTGGCCGTCTGACGTCACTGTCGGACGCTCAGTGAAGTCAGACGGCCAGTTCTCGTCCAGCGACTTCGCTGAGGGCCTGCTCAGTGAAGCCACCATGACATGTACTGGCCTTCCCCCATCGCTCGAGCCGCTCAGTGAAGTCGGTTGGGCACTTGGTGGCCGTTTGGCTTCGCTGCATGTCGCCGAGCGAAGCCATCAGGGCACGATGCGGCCGTTCCGCTTCGCCGAGGGCGAGCAAGGTGTGGTGCGGATGCTTGTCGCGTGTCACGGCGCTGCAATCGCGTGCCACGCCGCTGTAATATCGCCCGTATTGCACTGGCGTGGCACACGGGCGGTCCCACGCGCGTCCTGCGCCACGCCAGCGTCCTGCGCGGAATCATCGGAGATTGCCAGCACGAGGACGCACCCGGTTCTCGAACACGACCCGGGACAGATAGGACCATCGACGACGCGGACGTCCCGATGACCATGCCTTTCACGTTGAGAAGACGCCTGAACAAGCTGCCCATCAGGAGCTTTTCGGCCGTTGTTCTTCGTGGTTGATGAACATCCAACCCAAAAACGCTTCTCTCTCTTACCGGCTCAACGGCCCAACCACGAACCGCCGTCCACGAAAACAGCAACAGCGCCAGTCGGGAAGGCAATCCACAGGGGTTATACCCAGCTATCCACATGTTATCCACTAGTTATCCACATGGTTATCCACACGATGTGGATGAATTACATATCTGTAGTTTTCCACCGAATGTGGAAAACTCTGTGGATAAGTAGTGGATAAGTAGTGGATAAGTAGTGGATAAGCACCATTCGACGGTGCATAACACGTGGATAACTGCGAAATACCTCGAATACAACCGCTGTGGATATGTCCGCGGCCGAAGTCTCCCATGAGTTATCCACATTTGTTGTTGATGGACTTGTACACATCCCCACATCACAGGAGCTCCCCTCCTCACATCACGGAAGCTCCCTCAGACACATATCCACAAGTTATCCACCGTCTTATCCACAATTGTGCACAACTATCCACTGTTAACCTAACCATTACCTGCCAGTCACCATCCCCAGCACATAACGCTGCGCCAATCGCCGGGGAACCGGAACGCCAACGACGAAATACCCACGCGACAGCCCTAGCGGTATGCCTCGTAATTGGTTGAGTGGTGCTGGCTCCCTCTGATGGACGTTGCCGTGAAGCAAACAGCGGAGCTGTTTGTAGGCAACGTGCGAGCCGACAGGCGAGCCAACAGAACACGCGCACAGCGCGTCCATAATTGCAGGACCGTTGCCGTGAAGCAAACAGCGGAGCTGTTTGTAGGCAACGTGCGAGCCGACAGGCGAGCTGGCAAACCGCGCGCAGAGCGCGTCCCTGATTGCAGGACGGGCTGTCAGCGAAGCTGACTGAGGGAGAGAAAAGCTGAATCCCTCAATTATTTACGAGACAGGACACTAGTAGGAATATGGGTTTGCGAGGGCGCATAGCACTATTACGACGACCACCAGCGCCGTCACCGGCCACCCGTAGACCTGCATACGCCATGCCAGGCTTTTGCCGCGCCAGGCAGGCACGCCGCTGGTCAGCAGCCATGTCAGGGCGCCACCAATCAGGAATCCGCCCACATGCGCCTGCCATGCCACGCCGCCGACTACGAACGGCAACGCGAAGTTGATTGCCATCCACACCATCATCGAGCGCATATCCGCACCGATACGCCGATACACCACCAGAATCGCCGCGAACAGCCCGAAAATCGCGCCTGAGGCACCATACGCGGCCATGCGCCACCCCTGACCATCGGGAGCGAACACACCCCACAGCATCAGCCCCATGGCGCCGCCAAGACCGGAAATCATATACAAACCGAGGAAGCGCCAGTGACCCATCAGACGCTCCAGCACAGCGCCCACCGAATACAGCGCGATCATGTTGAACAGAATGTGCATTATCGTATTGGGCGCGTGAAGGAACATCGACGTCACCACAGTCCACGGGCGTTGCATCACGGAGGCGGGCGAGAACATGCCCCCGAGGAGGAGCAGCGACTGCAGGTACGGCGAAAGGAACCCCGCTATCACCTCAATCATCCAGATCACGGTGCAGATGGCGATCAACGCCCATGTGACGACCGGACCGCCACGTTCCCATTGCTGACGTATTTCCTGTTTGGTAGGCATATGCATGGGGCCAACTGTATCCGATGTATCAGAGCTTGGGAGCGAATTCCCTTGCCGGAGAAGCTGTCCGGAAAAGCTGCCCGGCAAAGCTGATCATTATCCTGCCCCAGCAATCCGCAGACGACATAACTACCCCGCTGTCGGCTTCGCCGGCCGCGGCGGCTAATCTCCCGGCGATTCAATCCACCCAATCGTCACAATCATCGGCCTAGAATAGGGAGCAGAGTCGGTCTTGGATGGACATGCCGACCAGACGATCCCTGAAGGAAAGGAGCCGTCATGGAGAACAACTCTTCTTCTAACGGTTGGAAGTTCTTCGCGCTGCTGTTTGGCGCAGCGCTGGCCGCGCTTGTTGGCCTGTACATCTACAAGCAGCAGAACCCGGATTACGATCCGTGGGAGGAGCCGTGGGAGAACAGCTCTTCGCCGGTCGATCTGGGCCTGAACAAGGCCGAGGACAAGGGCGACGAGGCTGAGGGTGAAGCCGCAACAGCCCCTGCCGAGGCCTGATTCGGCAGCGTTAACGCAGGAAGCCCCGCAACCATTCGATGTGGTTGCGGGGCTTCTTTCGTGTGATTATTGCCGGTGATTCACAACCGATCGGGGAGGGGCGGGGAGTGCATCTCGACACACTCCCCGCCCCTCCATTTCCGATTTCAGCTGTCAATCATTCGACAGTCGTGAGGCAGGAACCCGCGCGCAGCTGGCGCGCCGGTTCCTAGCCGTCAGGCCAGAGGACCGGTGTGCCAGATACGCTCGAGGTAATCCTCCATCGAGCGATCGGAGCTGAAGTAACCGGAGTTGGCGACGTTGAGCAGGGCCTTGCGGTTCCACTCGAGCGGGTCGCGGTAGAGCTTCTCGATCTGGGCCTGGATGTCGGCGTAGGAGGAGAAGTCGGCGAGGGCCATGAACCAGTCCTTGGTCAGCCAGTCTGCGACCAGCGGGGCGTAGGTGTTACGGTCACCGTTGGAGAAGGTGCCGTTGGCGACGAGGTCGATGGCGTGCTTCAGACGAGGATCGGCTTCGTAGTACTTGGCCGGATCGTAATCCTCAGCGTAGAGCTTCTCGACCTCATCAACGGTCATGCCGAAGAGGAAGAAGTTCTCAGCGCCGACCTTCTCACGGATCTCGACGTTGGCGCCATCGAGGGTGCCGACGGTGAGCGCGCCGTTGAGGGCGAACTTCATGTTACCGGTGCCGGAAGCTTCCTTGCCGGCCTGGGAGATCTGCTCGTCGAGCTCGGTGGCCGGGATGAGGTTCTGGGCCATCTCGATGTTGTAGTTCGGGAGCATGTGGACGGCGAGCTTGCCCTTGACGTCCGGGTCGTTGTTGATGACCTTGGAGACGTTGTTGATCAGCTCGATGGTCAGCTTGGCCAGGTAGTAGCCCGGAGCGGCCTTGGCGCCGAAGAACACGGTGCGCGGCAGGATCTCCTCGGCGGAGACCTCACCCTTCTTGAGGGCGGCGTACTGGGAGATGACCAGCAGGATCTTCAGGCTCTGGCGCTTGTACTCGTGCAGACGCTTGACCATGGTGTTGAACAGGGTGTTCTCGTCCACGTCGATGCCGTAGTGCTGCTTGGCGAAGCCCACGAAGGCGTGCTTGTTGGCCTGCTTGACGGCGGCGAACTTCTTGACGAACTCGTCGTCCTGGGCCAGCGGGACCAGACCCTGGAGCAGGTCGAGGTCGGACAGCCACTTGTCGGTGCCCAGACCCTCGGTGATGAGGTCGGACAGGCCGGGGTTGGCGAGCTTGATGAAGCGACGAGGAGTGACGCCGTTGGTCACGTTGGTGAACTTGTCCGGGTAGGCGTCGGAGAAGTTCTTCAGGGTGACGTCCTTGAGCAGCTGGGAGTGAAGCTCGGCCACGCCGTTGACGTGGGAGCCGCCGTAGGTGGCGAGGTAGGCCATGCGGACGGCGTCACCGGTGTAGATGCGCATGTCTTCGATGGTCTTGTCGTCGATGCCATTGTCCTTGAGCTCGTCCTCGAACTGCTCGTTGATCTTCTCGATGATCTCGAGGTGACGCGGCAGCAGCTCGCCGATCAGGCTGGCCGGCCAGACCTCGAGGGCCTCCGGCAGCAGGGTGTGGCAGGTGTAGTTGAAGGTCTTCTGGGTGATGCCCCAGGCGGTGTCCCAGTCGTAGTCGTACTCATCGATGAGGATGCGCATGAGCTCCGGGATACCGATCACCGGGTGGGTGTCGTTGAGCTGGAAGGTGATCTTGTTCGGGAAGGTGGTCAGATCCGGCTTGTCCTGGCCCGGGTAGAAGACGCGGATGGCGTCATGCAGGGAGGCGGACACGAAGAAGTACTGCTGCTCAAGACGCAGCTCCTTGCCAACCTTGGTGGAGTCTTCCGGGTACAGGATCTTGGAGATGTTCTCGGCCTTGACCTGCGGCTTAACGGCGTCGAGGTACTCGCTCTTGTTGAAGGCGAGCAGGTCGAACTCGTCGTAGGACTTGGCGGTCCACAGGCGCAGGGTGTTCACACGGCCGGAGGCGTAACCGGGGACCAGGTAATCCACCGGCACAGCGCGGACGGACCAGGCCGGCTTCCAGACCTTCTTGCCGTTCTCTTCGACGACTTCGCCGCCGAAGGAGACCTTCTGGTCGCGGTTGTAGTCGACGTGACCCCACGGCTCTTCGTTGGTCAGCCAGTAATCAGGGGTTTCGACCTGCTTGCCGTTCTCGTCGAAGGTCTGCTTGAAGATGCCGTACTTGTACTGGATGCCGTAGCCGAACGCCGGCACGCCCAGGGAGGCGAGGGAGTCGATGAAGCAGGCGGCGAGACGGCCGAGGCCGCCGTTGCCGAGACCCGGCTCGTATTCGGCGTCGACGATGTCCTTCGGCTGGAAGCCCAGCGCTTCGACGGCGGCGTCGAACTGCTCGGTCAGACCGGCGTTGAGCAGCGCGTTCTCCAGCTGCTTGCCCATGAGGAACTCAGCGGAAAGGTAGCCAACAGCCTTGGTGTTGCCGTTGACGGTGTCGGCCTGGGTCTTGAACCAGGAATCGGCGAGGTGGTTGCGCACGGCCTTGGCAGCGGCAACGTAGACGTCAGCGGCAGTTGCCTGCTCGGGGGTGACGTTCTGGGTGTACTTGAGTTGTTCACGAATCTCGTCGGCGAACTGCTCTGCCGTGACGGGAGACTTGGGTGCGGTGATTTCGGTCATTATGACTTTCCTTCCGGGATAATTGCCCGTATTCATTATGCCGCGCAATAGGTAGCGCGATATGAACGTACGTATGAACTCTCCGTAACGGCATCGGCAAAGATCGTTATGCATACGTTCGCATAACAGAGCCTAGCATGACTACGTAGTTTGTGCATCTTTCATGCCTGTCATCGTTTGCAGACACAGGACAAACCATGCCTCGGCAACGCCACCTCGCCAAGGCCACCATGCCGCGACACGGCCGAGCGCCGTCCCGTGCGAAGATGGACGCATGGCTGTCATTTTGGAAAAAGACCTGAAACGAGGGGCCGAGGCGCTGCACCAGTGGAGCGACGCAGCCCATGAAGCCTCACTCGCCGCAGGCGCGACCAGCGTCGCGGACCGTCTCGCCATCGCCCCCACGCTGCCGCGACCGGCATGGGCCATGGCCGTGCGATACTCCTTATTCCTTTTGGAGCGCAAGGTGCCCGGCCCCGGCGTGGAAGTACGCGTGGCGCCGTGGGGTGCAGTCAAGATACTGGACGGCCCGGCATCGGATCCGCATAATCTCACACCGCCCGATGTCATCGAACTCGAACCGGACGTATGGCTGCGTCTGGCCTGCGGCATCACGACATGGGCGGAGGAAAAGGACGCCGGCCACATCAGCGCGGTCGGCGAACGCGACGACCTGAGCGACCTGCTGCCGCTGGCTCGCTGATTCTATTCCGGCTCTCCTTGTCAGGACAGCACCGTAAAGCAAACAGCGGAGCTGTTTGTAGGTGCTGTGCGAGCCGACAGGCGAGCTGGCAAACCGCGCGCGAAGCGCGTCCACAATTGCAGGACCAGCACCGTAAAGCAAACAGCGGAGCTGTTTGTAGGTGCTGTGCGAGCCGACAGGCGAGCTGGCAAACCGCGCGCGAAGCGCGTCCATAATTGCGGGACCAGCACCACTCAACCAATTACAACCGAATCAATGGCTCTTCAGTCATACTTAACAATCCACAAACAAACCCGAATGAATAAAGGCACCCACTACCGGGTGCCTTTATTCGTTACTGCGCTTTCGATACTGGATTCTCAGTACCGACTACCGTCACTGCTTCGGCTTGAGCGCGCTCGGAATCGGGCGCGGCTTCGGCATCGGAATCGGCTTGTGAGGAGCTACCGGCTTGGCGGCCGTCGTCTTCGGGAATTCACCGCTGGTGGCCTTGGCCGCAGCCTCAGCCGCCCACTTGGCGTACTCGTCCAAATCATCGTCCGCAACGGGAGCGGCATGCTTGCTGTTGGCGGAATCATCGGATTTCACATCGGTGTCCGCATATTGGTCTTCAACGTCGGCGAACGGGTCAACAGAACCTGTTCCCGGCTCTTGCTCACTCAGCTCTTTTGCCAGCTCATCGTAATCGGTGTCGGTAGTCAGATACTTCAGCTTACGGGCTATTTTCTGCTGTTTTGCCTTCTGACGTCCGCGGCCCATCTGACCCCCTGAAATTACTATGCTGTTCGATTCATCAACTTAAGAGAGTACCACCTAAAATGTCCATGTTCGTTGTCGGCTCACACTTTTACCATAAAAGCGTTTATTTCCAAGGCACTTTCAAAGGAATCCGCATGACCGACGAGCAGCAACTGACAGCGGCAGGCAATGAAATGAGCGCGAGCTTCCTCGCAGCGAAGAAGCGTTCCGACGAGACGCTTGCCAAGCTCGAGGCCGAGCCCGGCAAGTTCACGATGCTCACCGGCGACCGCCCCACCGGGCGTCTGCACCTGGGCCACTACTTCGGCTCCATCAAGGAGCGCGTGGCCATGCAGAACAAGGGCGTGCATTCGAACATCATCATCGCGGACTACCAGGTGATCACCGACCGCGACACCACCGAGCACATCCAGGAGAACGTGCTCAACTTGGTGCTTGACTACATGGCCGCCGGCATCGACCCGAAGAAGACCATGATCTACGCGCACTCCGCCGTGCCGGCCGAGAACCAGCTGCTGCTGCCGTTCCTCTCCCTGGTCACCGAGGCTGAGCTGCACCGCAACCCCACCGTGAAGTCCGAGATGGAGGCGTCCGGCCACGCGCTGACCGGCCTGCTGCTCACCTATCCGGTGCATCAGGCATGCGACATCCTCTTCTGCAAGGCCAACGTGGTGCCGATCGGCAAGGACAACCTGCCGCACATCGAGATCACCCGCACCATCGCCCGTCGTTTCAACGAACGCTACGCCAAGAAGCACCCGGTGTTCCCGGAGCCGGCCGCCATCCTGTCCGACGCGCCTGAAATCCCGGGCCTCGACGGCCGCAAGATGAGCAAGTCGTACGGCAACTCCATCATGCTGGGCGCCACGGCCGAGGAGACCGCCAAGCTCATCAAGAAGAGCCCCACCGACTCCGAGCGCCGCATCACCTTCGACCCGATCGCCCGCCCGCAGGTCTCGGCGCTGCTGACCACCGCTGGCCTGGTGACCGGCCGCGACCCGAAGGACATCGCCGAGGAGATCGGTGACGCCGGCGCAGGCGCGCTCAAGGCGTATGTGATCGAATCCGTGAACAGCTTCCTGGCCCCGCACCGCGAGCGCCGGGCGGAGCTCGCCAAGGACATGGACTACATCCGCGACGTGCTCGAAGACGGCAACAAGCGCGCCAACGCCATCGCCGAGGAGACCCTCGACCAGGTGCGCGAGGCCATGGGCATGAAGTACTGACCGGCTCCGACCGGTTCGGGGCCTCCGCCAAATCCATCATCCGAATCCCGCTCATTGCAATGACTACGGTCGTGCAATGAGCGGGATTTGCTGTATCTCATCGGCAACACGCCGCGATGCGTTTCAAACTGTCGCAAAAAGCAGGTGCAGCAACGGGCGCGCGCAATAAGACAGCCGCGAAAATCGACATCACCGGATTAAATCATGCTGATCATGCCTCGGCAACATGCCTCGGCAACAGCTATCTGCTTTCAATGAGGTACTTTTACGACTTTGCGGAAAGCTATCTGCCTTCAATGAGGTATCGAAAACAGGAAACCGAGAGTATGTCTGGCGTTATTGCAGTGCTTGTACTCGCAATATCCCGTTATAGGCACCACACTGAAGGCAGATAGCTTTCCGCAAAGCCCCGGATGTACCTCATTGAACGGAGATACAAGAAAATAGAGGAGCGCACGTCCACATCTCCGAGGCATGGCGCAGTATTCCACGGAAACCCTTGTCCACAACAACGTCATTCCCGACGAAGCAACACCATCATGGGACTCATCATGGCCCGTCACCTCGATGAAACACGTACCACCCACATCACGTACCTCAGAACCCATGGATGAGCAGCAATCAGAGACGTTCCCCACTCACAGTAGTGATACGCGAGCAACATACGACGTATCTATGCGACGGCATCTAACTCATCCGAGGCAGCACCAAAAACAGCACCATCACCATTGCCGGCATGCAACAATGGCGTGAAATGGAGCTTCTCATGCATCGGCTTGCGACGCAAACCCCGACCATCGCAAACCTGCAATATGGTCTTGCGAGCAGTCAGCTCGACATGCTGCCCGACTACCTCCTCTATCCTCCTCGCCACCCTTCTCGCCAAGGCTTCTTCGCTCTCATCGTCTCCGAGGTCGAGTTTGGTGACCTGCACGTATTGCCATCCTTCATCTTCAATCGCCTGCCGTCTTCTCGTGTCATTCAGCCATTGTCCGGCATGATGAGAACCATCGTATTCAATGCAGACCTTGAATTCCGGATACGCCAAATCAAGGTACACGGGCTTGCGATTCCTTCCTGCGACAATCGGGTAATTCACCTGCGGG
Organism: Bifidobacterium sp. UTBIF-68; assembly: GCF_006408855.1. Classification (NCBI taxonomy): domain Bacteria; kingdom Bacillati; phylum Actinomycetota; class Actinomycetes; order Bifidobacteriales; family Bifidobacteriaceae; genus Bifidobacterium; species Bifidobacterium sp. UTBIF-68. The sequence goes on from NZ_JFAN01000023.1 coordinate 38,809, forward strand.
CAGTCCAAACCATATTTCAGCATCACCAACCGCGTTCGACTCTCCATCGAAGAGTCCGTGCCGCTTCTCGCCAACAGCAATGCCCGTTTGCAATTCTCATAACCCGGGAACAGTCTGGCCCGCTTTCCTTCGCCTTGCATGGTTCGAACCTGCGATTCCGCCGCATGCACATATGCGGCGAGTTCGTCCAATGTCGTTCGGCACAACCTCCCGTTCCTGCGCATCATCGAATCGGCCAGCACTATGAGTTCCTCCAAATCCAGATAGGCTGCGAACATCGCCCATGTGCAAGCTGGGGACGTGCACGGGAATTGACGTTCGACCATGACCTCGTCCAAAGGAAACGACCAGACGACCGGCGTGACACCATAAATACGGTATCGTTGGCTCGCATGCGAGACGGCGACTACGGCAGTGTTCTTCAGCCGTCGGCATTTACTGGACAGTCGGGGCAGCTCAATCGCCTGAAGCTCCAAAGCGGTCATCAGGGCATAAGGAGGACGCCACCCGCTACGCTGCTGAATCTCTGCGCACGCTTTCATGCGCTGGTACTTGAGTTCCGTCAGTTCCGACAATGTGTCCGCCCCGCCCATGATGATCACTCCTTTGTGACATACAGCACGGGTATTGGGAACCCGCATAATCGCAAGTCTAAAGACCGACGCCACCGCTTGTCCATCGTCCTGTTTTTCTGGTGGATAAATGTGGATAACACGGTGGATAACCCGGTGGATAACTCCGCATATGGCACAGGGTAGCCCGAGTTGTTCCCGGAACCGCAGCCAGCATTCACACAGGCGTGGCATGATGTCGGTATGAGCAGCTTGGTGCATATCGTCAATGCAGGTATTCCCGGAACGCGGGGACACGTGGACGTGGTGCTTCGCAATGGGAGCGTCGCGTCCGTCAGCCCGACCCCGACAGCGGAGAACGGTGGCGCTATGACGCGCAGCGGAGGCTCGCCGTCCGGCGAATCCACAACCGATGGGGGCGCAACCACAACCACCATCGACGCTGATGGGCTGTGGGTCATTCCCGGTCTGTGGGACTGCCACACGCATTTCACGCAATGGGCCAAGACACTGGGGCGTCTCGATCTCATCAATGCGCATTCGGCGGCCGAGGCGATGGATATGCTGCGCGCGCATCTGGATGAACGACGCGCGGCCGGGACCCTCAACCCTGATGCGTTCGTAGTGGGCATGCGTTTCCGTCATTCGCTGTGGGCCGACGACGAGCAGCCCACGCTGGCTGCCATCGACGCCGCGTCCGGCGAGCAGCCGGTGGCGCTTTCCAGTGCGGACATGCACTGTGGTTGGGTCAATTCCGCGGCGGCGCGCCGGCTCGGGGTCCACGTGGACGGCAAGACCGGCCTCGTGGGCGAGCTCGAGTGGTTCAACGCGTACACGCAATTCGATTCGGTTCCGGGAGCCGCCGAGGAGACCGACCGGTTGTTGCGCGAGGCGGAGAAGGACGCTGCCGGCAAGGGCATCGTCGGCATCCGAGACTACGAAATGGCCGAGAACATCAACACATGGATCGCTCGTTTCTCGGCCGGCATCAACGGCCTGCGGGTGGATACCGGCGTCTATCCCGAACGTCTGCGGGAGGCTATCGACGCAGGCTGGCATACCGGCGACCCGTTGCCCGGCAGCCATGGCCTGGGGCGCGTCGGCGCCATGAAGCTCATCGCGGACGGCTCGCTCAACACACGTTCCGCGTATTGCTCCACGCCGTATTCCGGCATCGAACCCCCAACCTACGGCACCCTGAGCTACACGCCGCAGCAGATTGAGGATTACATGCGTCTGGCCACCGAACATGGCTTCGACATCGCCTGCCACGCCATTGGAGATGAGGCAAACACCATTGTTCTGAACGCGGCGGAGGCCACCCATGCCCACGGCTCGATCGAGCATGCCCAGATGCTCAAGCCCCGGGATATTCCACGCCTGGCGGCGTTGGGCCTTGATGCGAGCATCCAGCCCCAGCATGCGATGGACGACCGAGACGTCATAGCTCGATTCTGGGCCCATCCCGCCGGCATCCCCTACCCGTTCCGCGCTCTCGCCGATACCATGGCTGTGGCTGCCGAAGATGCGCGCACGCGCGGAATCACGGGCATTCCCGGCAGCGGCCGATACGGACAAGCGCGGTTGCGCATGGGGTCCGACGCGCCGGTTGCGCCGCTCGATCCATGGTTGGCCATTTCCGCCGCCGTGTTCGAGACCGAAAGCTCGGATCGCGAGCCATTCCAGCCGGAGCAGCGTTTGAGCATTCGCACCGCATTGTCCGCGTCGACGGCCTTGGGACGCGAGTCCGTTCAACCAGGAGACCCGGCTGACCTCGCGCTACTTGACGTTGACCCATACTCCATTGACACGCCTGAGGACATGCGTGCTTTGTCCACGCACGTGGCGATGACATTCCTAGACGGCATGCGCACGCATTAGCGTCATGGTCCCGCGAATAATGTTTTCTTCATCCGCATACACGGTTAGCCTGATCATGCCTCGGCAACAGCTATCTGCCTTCAATGAGGTACTTTTACGACTTTGCGGAAAGCTATCTGCCTTCAATGAGGTATCGAAAACAGGAAACCGAGAGTATGTCTGGCGTTATTGCAGTGCTTGTACTCGCAATATCCCGTTATAGGCACCACACTGAAGGCAGATAGCTTTCCGCAAAGCCCCGGATGTACCTCATTGAAGGCAGATAGCCGTTCACACGCCGCGGACCTCGGACTCCATGACCTTCATCGGCTCATCCACCAACACGGAACCGTTGGGCAGGGTGCCGGGCAACGGGTCGTCCATGTAGTGGTCGAATTCATAGAGCATCTGGTCGCTCGGCGCCTTGGTCACGAGCGACACCACCACAATGAACAACAGCGAGACGATGAATGCCGGCAACAGCTCGTAGATGGCGAACACCCCGCCCATCGGCTTGATGAGGTTATGCCAGATCAGCACGGTCGCGGTGCCGGAAAGCATGCCGGCCACCGCCCCGGCCCGGTTGGTGCGCCTCCAATACAGCGCGCACAGCATCAGCGGCCCGAACGAGGCGCCCAGACCTGCCCACGCATAGGAAACCACCTGGAAGATCGAGGAATTCTGGTCGAACGCCACGAGAACACCGAACAGGAACATCACGACAAGCGTCAATCGGGCCACGATCATGACCTGCCTGTCGGTGGCCTTCTTGTGGAACAGCCCACGGAAGATGTTCTCGCCCATGGCGGAGGCGCCGATAATCATGTACGACGAGCTGGAGCTCATGGAAGCCGCGAAAATGCCGGACACCACCACGCCACACACAAAGCTCGGCAGTAGGGCCTGCGCCAACACGATGAAAATGGTTTCAGCGGATGCCGCAGTGAGCAGGTGGGTGGGCATCATCGCGCGTCCCACAAGTCCGATGCACACGGCGCTGGCCAATGACAGCACGCACCATCCCGTCGCGATGATTCGGGACTTGCGCACTTCCTCGACGCTGCGAATCGACAGGAACCTCACCAGCACCTGCGGCATGCCGAAGTACCCGAGGCCCCACGCCAGCATCGAAACAATGGTGATGACGCCGTAGTCGGTCGGCGCGCCGAAGAGCGCACGCCCCGCTTCGACGATCTGCTCCCCGCTCACCGGGTCAAGCTGAGGAGCCGCTACTTGGGTGCCGGAAAGGAATCCGGGGATGGACTGCAGAAACGCCACGGTATTGCCGATGCCGCCCGCAGACGCCACTGTGCCGATGAACACCACAGCGAGCGCGAAGAACATTAGCAGGCCTTGGATGAAGTCGGTCATCACGACCGAAAGATAACCGCCGACGATGGTGTAGACGAACACCACTGCCGCGCCGACGATCATCATCACGTGGTAGTCAAAGCCGAAGAGCGCGTGGAACAGCTTGCCGACCGTGACGAAGCAGCTGCCCACATACACGCAGAAGAACACCAGAATGATGACGGCGGCGATCGTGGAGATCACGCCACGACGGTCGTGGAAGCGCTTGGCGAAGAAATCCGGGATGGTGATGGCGTCGCCGGCCACCACCGAGTAGCGGCGCAGGCGCCGAGCCACGAGCTTCCAGTTGAGATAAGTGCCGAGCGCCAGTCCGATGGAGGTCCACATCGGGTCGGCCGCACCGGTGAAGTAGGCCAGGCCCGGCAGGCCCATGAGCAGCCAGCCGGACATGTCGGAGGCCTCGGCGCTCAGCGCGGTGAGCCATGGCCCCACGCCACGCCCGCCCGCGAAGTATTCCTTGGAGGAGGAGTTGGACCGTTTGGAGTAGATGAATCCGATGGACAGCATGGCTGCGAAATACAGCACCATGGCCAGCAAAATCCAGAAATCGTTTGCCAACTGCGTTCCTCTCTATGCCCTATTGGCCTTATTGGCTCTCTTGCGCGCTGTACTTTTCGATTGAGCGATGCCGGCGCTTGCCGCTATCCGCCCGATAGTAGCGGATAGCGGCTCCCCATGCCCAGTCATCGTCGAGATGCTGAGACTCGGGTGCCGGCTAGTAGTCCGTCCCGTAATCGGTTGAGCGCTGACTGGGGAAGAGAAAAGGCTGAATCCCTAATTATTTATGAGACGAACCACTAGATGTCGTATCGCCAGGATTTGTCGGTGATGACGCGGGCCATCGCCAGGCCGATCGGCAGGCAGATGATCACCATGAACGCGCGGAACGCCCAATCCAGCGCATTCAACGTGTCGAAACTGCCGAGGTACCACATGGCACGGTACATGTACAGACCCGGAACCATGATCACGATCGACGGCACGGTCAGGCAGATACGCGGATAACCGAGGTGCGGGGGCAGCCAGCCCTTGCGCACCGACGAACGCCATGCGGAGGCGAGCAGGCCAGCCAGCAGCGCGCCGATGAACGCGCCGGCTTCGGGCGGCACGTTCAGCAGCTCGACGATCTCCAGCCGCAACGTGTCGGTGATGGCGCCAATCAGCGCGGCGACCAGGCACATGCGTTGCGGCGAATTGAACATGATGGAGAAGCCCCACACCCCGAGGAACGCGAACACAAAGCGCAGCGCGCCATTCACCCAGACATTGAGTCCCAACGGCTCGAATCCGGTGGGGTTCAGATGCACGATGGTGGCGACCATCCAGCCTGCGAGCGTGGCCATCAGCACGATGCACAGGAAGTACATCAGGCGCTGGATGCCTGACGGGAAGTCGATTTTGGCCATGTCGAGACCGCTGGTGATCAGCGGGAATCCGGGGATGACGAACAGCATGGCACCGATGTATGCGGTGTCGTGCTGCAACGCAACCGGGTCGAACAAGCCGATGAGTCGCAGGGTACCGGTGCAGGCGAGCGCCGCGACGGCCACGCATACGAACGTGACGAAGAACTGGTTGAGATGGTGCTTGAACAGTCGGCGCCGCAGCCAGTGGCCAAGGCCGGCGCCGACGAACGCGCCGATCATGTCGTAGGGGCCGCCGCCGAGCAGGAACACGAAGGATGCGCAGGCGATGGCCGAGGCGAGCCCCGCGAAGGCCGGCGAGTACAACGGCTTGCGACGCTCGATCATGTCGAGGCGCTGGTGTGCCTGCCGCACGGTGATGCCAGGGCGCCCCTTCACCGGCTGCTGGCCGACATGGTCGAAGTGGGCGGCGTACTCGCCCTTCGGCGGTTTGCGCGGATTCCCATGCCGATCGGTCGTCGCGGCGGAGACGAAGCCGTCGTCCGGCGCGGCACCGTGGCGGCCTGCATGGCCTTGCCCGCCGTGCACGTCGTGGACATGGTGCATTTGATCACGCAGGTCACGGAATTCCTGGGCCTCATCATGGGCTTCATGGCTCGCGTCTGCGGCAGCGCCAGCGACACCGGCAGCGTCAGCATTACCCACAGTGCCATCATTACCCACAGCGCCATCTTCTGCGGCCGGCGATTTCGCCGCACCGGCTGCATCGGCCGCCGCACCAGCCGCACTCGTCGCACCGGCGGAATCACTCATATTGTCGACGAATTCCGCGAACTCGACGCCCATCACTTCGGCATCCGCCTGCCCGTCCTCATCGCCATTACGGTGGCGATGGGCAAGGCGCCGGCGTTCCTCCTGCTCGGCGACGGCCGCCCTCGCAGCCAGCGATTCGGTCATCGCGGACTGCGACCAGTCCGTCTCGTGCACGTTGAGCTGTTCGGCCAGCGGCTGGCCCGGATCGGTGTGTCGGCTGGCCTCCTCGAGCGCGTCGAGCACGGCGTCCTGACCTTCCCGCGCATCCGCGCCGACCTGCTCATGCTGCACTTCGGCTTCCTGAGCCTCCGCCTGACGCTCCTTCTTCTCCTCGCGAATCCGCTTGGAAAGATCCGCCGATATCTGCGAGGCGTCCTTCTCGTCGAGATGCTGCATCAGCCCGGAAGACACCTCGGAGGTCTTGTGATACATCGACTCCTCGCCAAGGTTCACGCTGAACCAGTCGGCGAAATGCTCGAGCAGCCAGATGCGCTCGGTATTGACGCCGGTAGTAGGCAGATCGATGACTTCGGTGATGCGGTCCTTGCCGTCCGTGCAGGCGGCTTCGATGTCCGTGAGGTTGACGTCGGCGCGCACGTGCACGCCGAGCGGGTAGGCGATGCGGTGCATCATCTCGCGCACACGGAACGATCCGGTGCCGGCTGAGAGGTCGAGCAGGCCCACGCGCACGATCACGCTGGCTTTGGCTGCGATGCCGGCTTCGGTGATCGGCTTGTCCCAGTCGCGCTCGATGTCCTCCATGTCCAAAGGAATGGAGTGGGTGTGGAAATGCTGCACGGCGATGGCACCGTGTTCGTCGGGTTTGCGGTGTTCCTGATGCGTCTGCGGGTGCTCGATGTGATTCGTCTGCTGCTGCATGCGATTCCCCACTTCCCTAACTTATTCTCTCGACTCTCGACTGTTGTGTCAGTGTTCCCGCTGCGTTCCTGCTGCATTACCGCTTCCGCGGCGGATTGCACAGTGTCTGCACTGCCGCGAATGGCTGGACGTATCACCGGGATGGATTCGCGGCCAGTGTCTGCCGAGTGGCGTCACGCGCGGGTTTACCGATGCATCCGCAGATGCGTCTCGTCCTAGAACACTCACGGCCCACCAGCAACTCAACGTACCCCGCGCCCTTCCCCGTGCGCACAGTCCCCCAGCTTGCGGTTTCATTTTTTGGACGTTTTCTATTCGATATGTGGAATCAAGAGAAGTGACACCACAGGAAGCGCCATTGCCGTCGCGCACACCGGGGCAGCGAATCCGGCATATGGTACCCACACAGTGGACTTCGTAACGTAAATGGCGATTATGCGGCGATACACTGTTGCCCACACGACAACCACGTTGAATACGGGCTGTGGGCTCGCAACGACTGGCCTCAACAACCGCGGAGGAGCCGCGGACGACCAGCAGACCGAGCAACCTGATATTCGGCAAAGGAGGTTAATTTGGCATCAGAAGAAGAACAGATCACTCCCGCTGACGCCGCCATCGTCACCACCGGAACCGGCAAAAAGGGTCCGGAGGAGCATGATCTTCCCGAAAACCTGAAGTACGACATGGATCTGTGCCTGCGGATTCTGCGCGACGTACTGGGCGAATACAATCCCGAACTGCTCTCCACCTTCGACACCGTGCGCAATTACGCGGTCGAAGCCAGCGCCGAGCACTTCGGCGGCTTGGTAGACCCGAACCCCGGCCACGATGGCTTGAAGGCCGCCGTCGAGGTCATCGACAACATGACCCTGCACGACGCCCAGCTGCTCGCACGCGCGTTCGCCACCTACTTCCATCTTGCCAACCTTTCCGAGGAGAACTACCGCGTCTCCGTGCTGCGCCAGCGCGAGAACGACGTCACCGACGACCAGGCCTATGACCCGGTCAACGAGATGACGTCCGCCTACCACCAGCTCATCAACGAGATGGGCCCGGCCAAGGCCAAGGAGCTGCTCGACCGTCTGGAGTTCCACCCGGTCTTCACCGCGCACCCCACCGAGGCCCGCCGCAAGGCCGTGGAAGGCAAGATCCGCCGTATCTCCGAGCTGCTCGAGGAGCACAAGGTCCTTGGCGGGTCGGACAAGAAGGAGAACCTGCGCCGCCTCTACAACGAGATCGACGCTCTGTTCCGCACCTCCCCGATCGCGCTGAAGAAGCCGACCCCAGTCGAGGAAGCGGACACGATTCTCGACATCTTCGACAATACGCTGTTCCACACCATTCCCAAGGTCTACCGCCGCTTCGACGACTGGGTCCTGGGTTCCAAGGCCGGCCTCGTGCCGCCGGTGTGCCCCGCGTTCTTCCACCCGGGCAGCTGGATCGGCTCCGACCGCGACGGCAACCCGAACGTCACCGCCAAGGTCAGCCGTCAGGTGGCCCGCAAGTTCTCCGACCACGTGCTCGCCGCCCTCGAGGAGGCCACACGCACTGTGGGCAAGAACCTCACGATGGAGGCCGAGACCACGCCGCCGAGCTCCGCTCTGCGTATCCTGTGGAGCCACCAGAAGGAGATGAGCGAGCGTCTGACCGACAAGGCCGCCCTGATCTCCACCAAGGAGCTGCACCGCGCCGTGATGCTGGTGATCGCCGATCGCCTGCATTACACCATCGAGCGCGACGCCGACCTCATGTACCACACCTGCGATGACTTCATCGCCGACCTCAAGACCGTCCAGCAGTCGCTGGCCGACGCGGGTGCCAAGCGCTCCGCCTACGGCCCGCTGCAGGACCTCATCTGGCAGGCCGAAACCTTCGGCTTCCACATGGTCGAAATGGAGTTCCGTCAGCATTCCGTGGTGCATTCACGCGCCCTCGCGGACATCCGCGAGCACGGCCTGCACGGCGAACGCGGCGAACTGCAGCCGATGACCCACGAGGTGCTCGACACCTTCCGCGCCCTCGGCTCCATCCAGAAGCGCAACGGTCTGAAAGCCGCACGCCGCTACATCATCTCCTTCACCAAGAGTGCCCAGAACATCAAGGATGTCTACGAGCTCAACCGTCTGGCGTTCGCACACCCCGAGGATGTGCCGACCATCGACGTGATCCCGCTGTTCGAACAGCTTGAGGATCTGCAGAACTCGGTGGACGTGCTCGAGGAAATGATCAAGATCCCCGAGGTGCAGGCTCGTCTGAAGGCCACCGGCAACAAGCTCGAGGTCATGCTCGGCTACTCCGATTCCTCGAAGGACGCCGGCCCGACCTCCGCCACACTGGCCCTGCACTCCGCCCAGGAGCGCATCGCCAAGTGGGCCGAATCGCATGACATCGACCTGACCCTGTTCCATGGCCGCGGCGGCGCCGTCGGTCGTGGCGGCGGCCCGGCCAACCGTGCGGTGCTCGCCCAGCCGGTCGGCTCCGTGAAGTGCCGCTTCAAGCTCACCGAGCAGGGCGAGGTCATCTTCGCCCGCTACGGCAACCCGGTGCTGGCCATCCGCCACGTCGAATCCGTGGCCGCGGCGACCCTGCTGCAGTCCGCCCCGAGCGTGGAGAAGCGCAACACCGACATGACCGAGAAGTATGCCGACATGGCCGCTCAGCTCGACGAGGCCGCGCACAACCGCTTCCTCGACCTGTTGAACACCGACGGCTTTGCCCCGTGGTTCTCGATCGTTACGCCGCTGACCGAAATCGGCCTGCTGCCGATCGGCTCCCGCCCGGCCAAGCGTGGCCTCGGCGCCAAGTCGCTCGACGACCTGCGCACGATTCCGTGGATCTTCTCCTGGGCTCAGGCCCGCATCAACCTGGCCGCCTGGTACGGTCTCGGCACCGCATGCGAGAAGTTCGGCGATCTGGAGACCATGCGTCAGGCTTACGAGGAATGGCCGCTGTTCTCCACCTTCATCGACAACATCGAGATGTCCATCGCCAAGACGGATGAGCGCATCGCCAGGATGTACCTTGCCCTCGGCGACCGCGAGGACCTCAATGAGAAGGTGCTCAACGAGATGGAGCTCACCCGCAAGTGGGTTCTGGCCATCGTGGGCGACAAGTGGCCGCTGCAGCACCGCCACGTGCTCGGCCAGGCCATCCGCATCCGCTCCCCGTACGTGGACGCGCTGTCCGTCACCCAGGTGCTCGCCCTCAGGTCGCTGCGCAAGAAGGTGGACAAGGAAGAGCTCTCGCAAAGCCAGCAGGCAGGATTCATCTACCTCATCCTGTGCACCGTCTCCGGCGTCGCTGCCGGCCTGCAGAACACGGGCTGATTTTCTGCATCGACACCTATCATCGGGAAGCCCCGCTCTGGTGAGCGGGGCTTCCCTGTTTTTGAGGTTATGAATCCGATGATCAAGGCGCGCGGCAGGCGCAATGTGCAGGCGCAATGTGCAAGAGGATGTTCCCAAAACAGCACTCTGGCCCCTTGTCCACTTGCCGGTTTTATATCTTTTTATAATATTTTATAATCTTTTATAATGTTTTATAATCTTTATATTTTCTGCCTTGTGACACAATACAGTGGAGGTATCCATGACTAGGCAACGGCACAGTAACCCTTTCAAACCCACAGCTGGCCGTATGCCGCCACTACTCATCGGTCGCGACAACATCATCAATGACTTCGAGGAAGGACTTGATGACGGGCCCGGTGCACCTGGACGCCTGATGCGTGTAACCGGAGCGCGAGGAGTCGGCAAAACCGTGATACTAACGGAATTTGGCCGCATAGCCAAAAACCGAAAATGGGAAGTAATCGACGAAACGGCCTCCAATGGTCTTGCGCAGCGGCTGCTCGACCGCTTGTCCCCATCCAACACGGCATTCAATGTCTCGCTTAAGCCATCACTATCGGTCACCGGGATGGGCAGTCTGAACCTTGGCGAAGCCAATATCTCGTCACAGCAGATGCCGCTAACGCTTCGGGAGGCACTGAGCCGCAAATTGGACTCGCTTGAGCGCAAGCATGCTGGGCTCCTTGTCACCATTGACGAAGCTCAAGCTGCAGAGCGTGCTGACATGGTCGCCATAGCCACCGCTGTACAGCATCTGATTCGCGAGGAACGTGACGTTGCGTTCATCTTCGCCGGTTTGCCCACCATCGCGTCCAAATGGCTCAACGACGAAGTATTGACGTTCCTGCGCCGCGCCCAAGCGGAACAGTTGGGCGATATTCCATTGCAGGATGTCAAAGACGCCTTTGAAGACACGTTCCACGATTCCGGCATCACCATTGATGGGGAAGCCCTCGACATGGCAGCGGACGCTACTGAAGGCTATCCGTTTATGATTCAATTGGTCGGCTATCATATTTGGCGCATAACCTATCGGCGGCACCAGAACGAAGATCGCACAAGCGACAGCGGCATTATCGTCTCCGAGAAGGACGCCGCCCAAGGTATCGCCAATGCTTTAAACCGGCTCGGCGACGCTGTGCATGGTCCCGAACTGGACGGCCTGTCTCCCATCGACAAGACTTATCTGCTGGCCATGGCCCAAGATAATGGCCCCTCATCGACTTCGGTGGTCGCCGAGCGTATGGGCAAAGACGTCAACTATGCCAACATCTACCGGACAAGATTGATTGATGCTCAAGTCATCAGGGACGCCGGTTACGGAAAGGTGGATTTCGCAATCCCCTATCTCAGGCAATACTTGAGAGAACATGCAGCCTATATCCGCATGAGCAGCGCTCGGTAACGTGCGGCTCCTCAACCAGCAACGATTCTGCCATGGCCGGCTTGGGCTGGCGCTATTACGCCAATCCCGCCCTGGCCATGGCAGAATCGTTGCTGCTGAAGTTATGGATCCGTCAAGCACCGACGAGCTCGAGCATCTGGGGGATGCTCTTCTTGCCGAACTCGACTTTCTGCTCGACCGTCTGCTCGGTCTCGCCACCTTCGCCCTCAGCGCCGGCACCGGAGCCGCGGTTGATGACGATGCAGGGCACGCTCATCGCACCGTACTGGTCCTTGAGCTCCGGGAAGTGCGAGACGTCGTAGGCTTCGGCACGCACCAGCGGGTTCAGGGAGGCGATGCGCTGGGCGGACAGTACGGTCTCTGGGCACATCGTGCAGGTCAGCGACACGAGGATCATGATGTCGGTCGGCTCCGTGATCTCTGCCGCACGGGCCTTGAGATCGTCGCCGAGCGGCTGGCCGGGGCCGGCCGCATTGTACAGGCCCAGCACGAACGAGTTGAACTCATGGCCGGACGGCACACCGTGGAAGGCGAGGCCGGTGAAGGTCAGACGATTCGACGTTTCCGCATCGGCGACGCACAGACGCACGGCCGGGCGGGCCAGCGGCAGCACGCCGGCCGGGTCGAACGTGGCGCGGCCGGAGTCGTCCAATGAACCGTACAGCGGCAGCGACGCAGTGGCGCTACCATCGCCGGCGCCCGCTGCAGAGCCAGCACCCGTCTCAGAGTCGGCACCCGGCAGCACGACCTCCAACGGTTCGCCGACCACCAGACCGGCCGGCGCCGATGCGCCATCCACCGCAGTAATAAGCCCCGCGGCATCCACAGACACCGAGTTCAGCTTATCGCCGGACAAAGCCACCATCTCCCCCACGAATCCTTGCAATTCCGAGGAAAGCGGAGTGTCATCCAGCTCAAGGACCAGCGTGACCGGGCGGGTCATACGCCCGAAGACCACGCCCAGCTGCTGCTTGATGGCGGCGGAGAACAGCTCGCCGGGCTTCTTCGCCGTCTGCGCGGCGGCGGCAGCGGCATCAGCACTGCGCTTGGCGGGCGCAGGGGCCGGCGAGGTGCCGGGGGCCGCTGCAGCACCGGACGCGGCGGCCGAGGCTTCGGCCTGCTCGTATGCGGAGGCGGTGGGGCGCGGCGGCACCAGGCCGGTCTTCTCGCTCATGGACTTGGCGTATCGCTCCAGCTCGACGGCCGCGATCGCGCCATCGGCGGTGGCGGTGACCACCTGACGCAGGTTCTTGACGCGCAGGTCGCCGGCCGCGTACACGCCCGGCACGGAGGTCTCCAGATAGTCATGGGTGACTACGTAGCCGTGGTCGTCGAGCTCGACCACGCCGCGCACAAGCTGGGTAGCGGGCACGTATCCGGCGAACACGAACACGCCGAACGTACCGCCATCGGCGGGCTTCCAGGTCTCGGTTTCGCCCGTGGCGCGGTCAAGAATGGTCGCCTCGCGCAGACCGCCCTGACCTGCGGTGACACCCTTGAGCTCCACGTTGTAGCGCACGTCGATCTTCGGATTGTTCTTGGCTTCGGCGGCAACAGCGGCGTCGCAGGTGAAGTCGGGTTCGCGAACGAGCACGGTGACCTTGGACGCGTACTTGGTGAGGAACACGGATTCCTCGGCAGCCGCGAATCCGCCGCCGACCACGAGCACCTCCTTGCCGGTGAAGAACTCGCCGTCGCAGGTGGCGCAGTAGGCCACGCCGCGGCCGGCGTACTCCGCCTCGCCCTCGAAGCCGAGCTTGCGCGGGGAGGCTCCGGTGGCGATGAGGATGCCGAAGGTCTTCAGGTCGCCGCGCGACGTGTGCACGGTCTTGATATCGCCGTCGACGTCCAGTCCGGTGGCCTCGGCGGAGAGGAATTCCGCTCCGAAGTCCTGCGCCTGCTGGCGCATGGTCTGGGTGAGCGCGCGGCCGGTGGTGCGGCCGACGCCCGGATAGTTCACGACTTCGTTGGTAATGGTGATCTGCCCGCCGAAATCGTCCTTTTCGAGGATGAGCACACGGTAGCGGGCGCGGGCGAGGTACAGGCCCGCAGTCAGGCCGGCCGGGCCGCCACCGATGACGACGACGTCATAGAGATTGTCCTGGGTTTCGGTCATGAAAAGCTCCTTATATGATAGGCCCCTCTGACGAGACGTTGCCGTGAAGCAAACAGCAGAGCTGTTTGTAGGCAACGTGCGAGCCGACAGGCGAGCCAGCAGGCTGCGCGCGTAGCGCGTCCGCGATCGCGCAGCGGACTGGGGGAGAGACAGCCGGAAAGATTCACGTCCTGTTTCTCTCCCCCACCCGGCTCCGCCGGGAGCCCCCTCGTCAGAGGGGGCCGAGATTGCGGCTGTTTGCGTTCCCTGCGACGCTCGCAACGCTACCGCTGCTCGCTGCTACAAACAGCCCACAGGGCTGTTTGTCACAGCTGGCCGACGAGGTCGAGGCTGGGCTCGATGGTCTCTTCGCCCGGGGTCCAGTTGGCGGGGCAGACCTGGTCGCCGTGCGCGTAGACGAACTGGGAGGCCTGCACGCGGCGCAGCAGCTCTTCGGCGTTGCGGCCGACGTTGGAGGAGATGACCTCATAGGCCACGACCTTGCCCTCAGGGTTCACGATGAAGTCGCCACGCTCGGCCATGCCGTCGGCCTCGTTGTAGGTGTCGAGGTCCTTGGCCAGCACGGCGGTCGGGTCGGCGAGCATCGGGTACTGGATCTTGGCGATCTTCTCGTTGGCGTCATGCCAGGCCTTGTGTACGAAGTGGGTGTCGGTGGACACGGAGTACACCTCGCAGCCGATCTCCTTGAACTTGTCGTAGTTCGCGGCGAGGTCCTCGAGCTCGGTCGGGCACACGAAGGTGAAGTCGGCGGGGTAGAAGAAGAACAGGGACCAGTGGCCCAGCACATCTTCCTTGGTCACCTCGTGGAATTCGTTGTTCTGGAAGGCGTTCACCTTGAAGTCAGTGAGTTCATGCTGCAGCAGCGTCATTACAGGTCCTTTCGACTGTGGCATTGCCATTCGCCTTGCACCAGGCAAGTCGGACGGCGGATGGCGCCGACGGAACAATCCGCCGCCGCAATCGCCTTTCCGCCCCGGCCATACGGCCGGAACCTGCGCAAAGCATTACCGATTCCATCGTAATGTGCCGCGGCGGCACACGCTCGAATAATCCTTATGAGCATTCTCACAGCCGAACATGTCCATATCCGTCATCCATATCCATCCATGCACACCCCTGCGTCACCGGACAGCCGCCAACCGACCACGACACGACGGACAGGCAGCCGCCAACCGAACCACAGACAGACAGGCACTCGCCCACCAGAACGGCCCTTGCCAACCAGACCGCCAACGAGCCCTCCCCCGCTTCACCGGCCAGCCCGGCACAACCTCGTCACCTTTTCTGCCGATATCGCCAACTATGATGAAGCTAACAGCAAGCCCAAGCATGGAGGTTTCATGGCATCAATGTCGGCAGCAGACTTCGGGCAGTTCGCTCAAGGATCTCAGGAATCATCAGAAGAATCACAGACTTCACCCTCCCCCTTCCCCAGCAGCATGCACGAGTCCACCGCGAACGCCACCTGGAGCCGCATGCTCCAAGGCAATAAGCGTTTCGCTGAGGGCAAGGCCGAGCACCCGTGGCAGGACAAGGAAACGCGCAACATGCTCACCGACGGCCAGAAGCCGGACGCCGCCGTGCTCGCCTGCGCGGATTCGCGCGTACCCCCGGAGATCATCTTCGACCAAGGCCTCGGCGACCTGTTCACCGTGCGCACCGCCGGTCAGATGATCGACGACGCGGTCATCGCATCCCTCGAATACGCGGTCAAAAAGCTCCATGTGAGCCTGCTGTGCGTGCTCGGCCACGGCCGTTGCGGCGCATTGCAGATGGCGGAGCGCGAACTGAACGACCTGATCCACGCCATCACCGCCGAGGCGGATGATTCGCTGGAGACCGCTGATCTGATGGACAGTCTGGACGAGCGACTGGCCCAGTCCGATTCCATCGTGCTGCGTCAGGCCGGCATCTCCGTGTGGCAGGCGCGTCAGGCCGAGGCGGATTGCCTGGACGACATCGAGCGCGTGCATGTGGCCCACACCATCGAGATGCTGGTGGAGCGCTCCGAGATTATCCGGCAGGCGTTGGCCTCCGAACAGCTCATGATCGTGGGCGCGCGCTACCAGCTCGACACCGGCCGCGTCGAGGTGCTGAGCTTCTGAGGCTCTTAGAGCTAACTTGGGGAACGGTTCGGCCTACCCGGCTTCGTCCGTCACATACCAAACTGCCGGCTCGGCTCGGTAAGCCGAGCCGGCTCCCTGTATTCATGTGGAGCTACAACGACTGCAAATACTGCCCCAAATGCGGCACCGCAAATTCCAGCTGCCCATGACCCGCCGGGCGAATAAGTTTGTCCTTGATGAGAATCGCTCGGTATTTGCTCACCCAGCTGCGGCTTCTGCGCGTACGATCCGTGATATCGCCGACCTGCGTGGTGTTTGGCGAATCTTTGGCCATCGCCATAAGGAACAGCCGCTCCGCGCCAGTGATGCCGTCCAGCGCCGGAGCGCACACGGCATCATCGAAGGCGAGCAACGCATCGGAAACACCGGTCGACACGTCGTCCGCGGTAATGACATTCGAGCCTCGACGCTGCGCGGATTGCCACATGTAATAGCCGATGAGCTGCACCATATACGGATATCCTTCGGACCGGCGAGCGGCCTCCAGCGCGTCTTCCTCGCTGATGGTCTTACCAGAATCCGCAACCGTCTCCAAGAACGCATTCTTGACGTCTGGAAGCGGCACATTATCCAACTCGCGGCGTAGCGCACGGCGCAAAAAAGTGGTTACCTCGTTATCCAGCAAATCATTGATCATATACGGCAAGCCGGCGAATACGATGGCGACGCCCTTCTTATCCGCATCAGGGGTATCGCTTTCATCTGCATCCGTAATGACGTGCTGCACTGCGGTGGCAATAGCGACCAGATCATCATGCGAGGCCGCTTGCGTCTCATCGATGGTGATGAGAATACCCTTCCCCTTACCGAGCTTCTTACTGCCCAACTGCTTATTCAACGCGTTGCGCAACGTCAGTGGATTGGATTCCGCAGAAAAGTGCGCTTGCCCGAGACTTGCCGTGGCAATGCCGGAAATTCCAATGGAAGGACTGATGTTGGCCTGATCCAGGCGCAATCCCGAAGGCGATAATGCCGCTATGAGTCTCGTGACCAGCCCCGCGGACGCCGTCTCTCCAATGACTTCCCAATGCTGCGCTTTGGCGATACGCCGAAATTCGGTGAGCATAACCGTCTTTCCAAAGCCGCGCTGCCCGGTGACCAGCATAATGCGCCCAGGAGCCCCTACTCCGTTGGTCAACGCCTCGGAAAAATCCTCGATAATGGACTGCCTGCCAATAAGAATCGGCGGCATTTTACCGGCGGTTGGTTTGAAGGGATTGATTGCCACGACCATACTCCTGCCCACAACACGTACCATCTGCCACGATTGCGTACCGTATTACATGATTACGCACTAAATTACATGAAATTATACCATGTAACACGATTGCGTACCATCTCACACCGTCACACACGCCAACGCGCATCACGCCTCACATAGACAGCGCAGCCAGCAAACCCCGCGCAGCCAGCAAACCCTGCCGAGCCGGCAAACCCCGTATTTGACTCCCCGCTCCCCTAGAGTTGGGCGTATGTCACTTGGTTTGAATGTGCTCCTGATCTTTATCTTCCTGCTCCTCGGCTCGGTGTTCTCCGGCACCGAGCTTGCGCTGGTCTCGCTGCGCGGTTCGCAGATCGAGCAGATGGAGCAGGAGGATGCGCGCGGCGCGAAAGTCGCGAAAATCGCGCGCGATCCGAATACCTTCCTCTCCACAGTGCAGATCGGCGTGACGCTGTGCGGCTTCCTGTCCGCCTCGTTCGGCGCCTCCTCGATATCCCCATATCTGATTCCCGTGGTGGAAGGCTGGGGTGTGCCGACCGGCATCGCCGGCGGTTTGGTGAACATCGTGCTCACGCTGATCATCTCCTACTGCTCCATCGTGATTTCGGAGATGGTGCCCAAGCGCATCGCGATGCAGCGCACCGAGCAGATTGCGCGCGCCGTGGTACCCGCCATCGACGCGTTCGCCACAATCTGCCGTCCGATCATCTGGCTCATCGGCAAGAACACGAACGGTATCGTGCGCGTGCTCGGTTTCGACCCTCAGCAGACCGAATCCGAGGTGTCCGACGACGAGCTGCGCGTGCTGGTCAGCTCCAATACGAACCTCTCCAAGGACGAACGCACGATTCTCGACGATGTGTTCGATGCGTCCGAAACCATCGTGGCCGAGGTGATGCGCCCGCGCGCCGACGTGGTGTTCATCGAGGCCGACCAGCCGCTCGCCGACGCGGCCGCGTTCGTGCGCGACCAGCCGTACTCCCGCTATCCGGTGACCGGCAAGGATTTCGACGATGTGATCGGCTTCGTACATGTGCGCGATCTGCTGGACGTGCGCGACCCGAAGGCGAAGACCGTGCGCGATGTGGTGCGCGAGGGCATTTCGCTGCCCGGCACCTCCAAACTGCTGCCGTCGCTGGAACTGCTGCGCAAACGCGGCATCCATCTGGCTGTGGTTATCGATGAGTACGGCGGCACTGATGGCATCGTGACGCTGGAGGATATGACCGAGGAATTGGTGGGCGATATCCGCGACGAGTACGATCTGCCCACCGAAAAGGGCGGCGAGCGCACGACCCGCACGGCGTTCGTCAACGGCGTGGCCACCATCGAGGCCAGCATGACGATCGAGGACTTCGCCGACCTGACCGGCATCGAGCTGGAGGATGGCCCGTACGAGACCGTGGCCGGCTACTTCCTCGCACACACCGGCAAGATGGGTACCGTGGGTGATGTGCTGCATTCCGACGATGGCGGGTACGACATGGTGGTCACCAAGGTGGACGGCCGCCGTATCGAGACCATCGAGGTCCGCAAGGCCGGCGCCGCCGATGCGTCCCCGCAGTCGGATGCCGCGACGGGTTCCGGCGCCACCGCCGCCTAGGCTTCTTCCCAGTATCCCGCGTCATTAATTCGTTGATTACGGCTCCCTGACAGGACGTTGCCGTGAAGCAAACAGCGGAGCTGTTTGTAGACAACGTGCGAGCCGACAGGCGAGCCAACAGGATGCCACGCGTAGCGCGTCCATAATTGCAGGACGAGCCGGCCAGCGAGTGTTCCCAACGGAAATCCCGTTAACCCTTAGAAACGTGCAATCTGGGCAATAGGTGAAACCTTAGAAACGTGCAATCTAGGCACCACGCGAAACCTCAGAATCGTGCAATCTCGTACTATACTTAACCCTTAGAAATGTGCAATCATAGGGGAGGTGCGATGTTTCGACGCAAGGCTTACGACCAGTTGGTCGAATGGAAGCGGTCAAGCGGAGGCCGCACCGCCATGTTGATCGAGGGGGCCCGCCGCGTGGGCAAATCCACCATTGCCGAGGAGTTCGCGCGCAATGAATACAATTCGTACGCCCTCGTGGACTTCACCAAGGTGGGAGACGAGTTCCGCCGGATGCTGCTCGACACGAGGGGGGATCTCGACTCCTTCTTCCTGTACCTAAGTGCTACGTTGGGTGTGACCCTGACCGAACGTAAGTCGCTAGTCATCTTCGACGAAGTGCAGCTGTTCCCGCCAGCCCGCGAGTTCATCAAGCACTTGGTCGCCGACGGCCGGTACGACTTCATCGAGACGGGATCCCTAATCTCCCTTAACGAAAACGTAAAGGACATACTGATTCCCTCCGAGGAAGAGTCCATGAAGATGGGTCCTCTGGATTTCGAGGAGTTTCTGTGGGCCATGGGCGAAGAGGCGCTGGCTCAGATGATCACGAACTCGTTTGCATCGGGGAGCCCCTTGCCGGACTCGCTGCACCGCAAGGCGTCGCGCCTATGGCGCGAATACGTGCTGGTGGGAGGCATGCCACAGTCGGTCGCGGCCTACGCCCCGAATAGGGACATGGCGGCCGCCGACAGGGCCAAGCGCATGGTCCTCAAGATCTACCGCGAGGATATCGAGAAATACGGCGGCATGGCGGCTAAACGAATCCGAGCAGTGTTCGACGCAATTCCCGGTCAGCTGTCGAAGCACGAGAAGCGCTTGGTGTACACGCAAGTCGAGAACGGCTCGAGATCGCGTGATTTCATGACGGCCTTCTCTTGGATGCGCGAAGCGGCGACGGTCAACCTATGCACCCTCGCCGAGGACCCGTCAATTGGTCTGGCGCTCAGCGCCGACGACGCAACGGTGAAATGCTACATGGCTGACACCGGACTGTTGTCTACCATGGCATTCTCCGCCTCAGGCTCCGCCTTGCCGGAAGTGTACCGGCAAGTGCTGCTGGGGGCGGACGGCGTGAACGAGGGCATGCTCGCGGAAAACGCCGTCGCTCAGCAGCTCACCGCCTCTGGACACGACCTGTATTTCTACTCAAAGTCCTCGAGCATCCGCGAGGAACGCATGGAGATTGACTTCCTGATCATCCGGCCTTACCCGGACGCAGCCATGAAACCCAGAGTCAGCCCTGTAGAGGTCAAATCCGGCAAACGCTATTCCACAGTGTCCTTGGACAAGTTCCACGCGAAATTCGCACAACGAGCCGGCGAAGAATACGTACTGCACCCCCGCCAGATGAGCCGGGATGGCATACGTCGCTTCCTGCCCCTGTACATGTCATTCTGCCTATGAATCTCGTTTCCCAACGATTCCACGGAACATGAATGAACTGCAGAGTCCTCTCTCTCCTTTAACGGTGGAATGCAGTTTGCTCAACAGCTCTCAACTGAGCGCAAATGCCAATAAGGCGCACCATCATTGGCGACACGCCGAACCCGCCATCTTCCCGATCAAAGACCCGATGACCAGTTGGCGGCCTTCCGCAGCGCGGCCAGCCGTCGGACGAGGCACGTAGACTGGGAGGGACGTTCCCTGAAGATGAAAGGAAGGAACATCATGACACTTGCATTTGTGGTGCCGGGCCTCGATGAGGCGGCCAGCGAGAAGGCCATCGCCATTCTGCAGAACCGTCTGAGCCAGGAGCAGGAGGCCGCGCTGGTCCTGAAGCATGCACACTGGAATGTGACCGGACCGAACTTCATCGCCGTGCACGAGATGCTCGACCCTGAGGTCGAATCCGTGCTGGCCCAGGCGGATGAGACCGCCGAGCGTATCGCCACGCTGGGCGGCACACCTGACGGCCGCGCCGACGCTATTACGCGCAATCGCACGTGGAAGCCGTTCGACGTCGAAGGCCGCGCCGGCACCGAGGCGTACCTCAAGGCGCTGATCGAGTACTACGACGCCTTCATCGCCGACGACCGCAAGGCCATCGCCGAGCTGGACGAGCTGGACGTCATCAGCTCCAACGTCATTCAGGATCACGTCCAGCAGCTCGAGAAGTTCCAGTGGTTCATGCGCAGCCACCTTGCATGACGCCTCGCAGCCGACCAATACCGGCTGCATGATCGCTGACTTGCAGCAGCGATCATATGCAGCGTCTCTATGAGGGGAGTCGAGGGGAGTCCCGTATGGGGGCTCCCCTCAGCTGTCTCTGCACCAACCGTCTCAGCACATGCACGGCTGGAAAAGTGTATGAACCACCAATAGCGCCGAAAATGTTGTCGAGCGCGCCTCGTGGGCGCAGACCGGAATCCCGTCAACGAGCTTCCGGTGCCGGCCGACGATGCGATGCGAGCGAGTGGGCAATGCGAGTAACGCGGGCAGGCCATTGGCTGACCATCTTGGCTTCGCTGTACGTCAAGTATGACGCGAGCGGGCCAGTGCGTGCCCCTCGGGCGTCTCCAGAATGTCGCGTGCGACGCGAGCGGGCCAGTGCGTGGCCCGCCTGCTTCGCTGGGGCGTTGCATGCGAAGTGGAAAGGCCAATATGTGGCCATCTGACGTCGCTGTCGGACGCTCAGTGAAGTCAGACGGCCAGTTCTCGTCCAGCGACTTCACTGAGGGCCTGCTCAGCGAAGCCACCATGACACGTACTGGCCTTTTCCCTTCGCCCGAGCCGCTCAGCGAAGCCAAACGGCCACATGCTGCCCGGCCTCCATCACCTGAGCCACCCAGCGGCCCGCTCAGCGAAGCCAAATGGCCATATGCTGCCCGGCGAGCCGCGCTGAGCCAGTTCGCAACAACACAACAACGCGTGAGGGGCGCCCGGCACTATGAACCGGACGCCCCTCACGCTGCGACCCCTCGAATCGCCTGTCGTTTACTTCGTCTACTTGGCGAAGGCGAGCTTGTATTCCTTGGCCCAGTCATCGGTGAAGACCTTCTTCACCGCATCCCAGTCGCCCTGCCCCTGAGCGTAGTTGAGCTCTGCGGAGCCGAGGCTCTGCTCCCACTGGTGAGACACGGTGGAGACACTGATGACGTCGTAGTAGCCGTTCTTCTGGTACTCATGGTTGGCTTCGACCAGCGGGTTCTTGACGGTGTACGCCTCCTCGTCGAAGGTCTTGAACGGCGTGACCAGACCCATGTCCTGCGAGATGGATTCACGTGCAGTATCGGAGGTGACGAGCCACTCCAGGAACTGCTGGGTCGCCTCCTGATCCTTCTGGGAAGCCTTGGAATTGACGCACCAGTAGTTGGAGATCACCTGGTTGAGACCCTGCTTTTCCTCACCGTCGACACCCATGTAGATCGGCAGCACGCCGAGGTCCTCATCCGGGAATCCCTGATCCTGCAAGTTGGTGTAAATCCATACGCCATCCTGGAAGAACACTGCCTCGCCAAGCGCGAACTCTGAGGTGGCATCATCCATGGTCTTGCCGGAGATTGCGCTTGCGGGCACCGTCGCATCGGTGATGTACAGGTCGTAGATGTTCTTCATGTAGTCGACATACGTGCCCTTGACGGTCTCCGGCACGGAGTTCATATCGACACCGTCATCACGGTACTCGTAGAACAGCGGAACAGAAGGCAGATGGAAGTTGTAACGGAAGCCCGACGAGGTATCCATGCCGGCCGACGTGAACGCGCCCTTGACGCCCATGTCGTCCTTGTGCTCCTGGATCTCATCAGCGACGGTCTTGAGCGCCTTGAAATTGTTGAGATCGTCGATGGACTTGACCGATGACCACGATGCGTCGAAATACTTCTTGAGCAGCGACTTGTTGTAGATGATGCCGTAGCTTTCCACCGCGTACGGGATGCCGACCGGCTTGCCGTCGGCGTTCTTGAGCGTGCGGTCCTTGTAGTTGTCGGTCAGCTCGCCGTAGATCTTGGAGTCGCTCATATCGGCGGCATAATCGAGCCAGCTGTACATGAAGCTCGGGCCGTCGGCCTGGAACATGGTCGGCGCCTCGTCCTTGGCCATTTCGGAACGCAGCGTCTGGTCGTAGTCGGTGGCCGAAAGCTGAATCTGGGTCTCGATGCCGGTCTCGTCCTGGAACGCCTGCGCCAGGGCCTCCCATTTCTCCTGCTCTTCCGCCTTCTTGTTCAGGTAGTACACGCGCCCTTTGCTGCTATCGACCGCGGTCGTGTTCCCGCATGCAGCCAGCGCCCCGAAGCTGAGCGCCGCCACTGATACCAAGCCGATTGCCTTGGCGATGGTGTTCCACGTTCTTCCCGCCATCATTACCTCCCTGTAATGGCTCTCCTTGCTCATGCGATACGTACCTCCATGCACATATCCGTGTACGACCTTGCGGCCGCGCTGCCGGATCGGATGCCGGCTGCATTAACCGCGCATCGACTGACACAGCAAAATGATAGCGCTTACATTGAACACCGTCAACCGCCGCCTGCAGATTGCGCGTCACATCACATGCGCACAACACAGAACATTGGCAAACCATTGCAAACACAATCAAACTGTGACCGCTAACAACGTGTACATCGTGGTACAACAGAATGTAAGCGCATGCATATATGCTATTGATGTGTACGGGCGCACGTCGCAGTGTTCGCCGTGAAACCAGGCATCGCACAAACCGTATACGCTTGAACCGTCAGGCAATGGAGGGAAGCACCATGGCGACAATCCACGACGTGGCCATAGCCGCAGGAGTCTCCGACGCCACGGTATCGCGCGCATTGCGCGGCATGAATAGCGTCCGCCCGGCCACCCGGCAACTCGTGCTGGACGCCGCCCGTCGCCTCGATTTCACGCTGTCCAGCAGCGCATCATCGCTGGCATCCGGCAAGACCATGCGCGTCGTCATGCTGTTCGGCTGCACGATTGCGTCATGGTTCAACGCGAGCTGCATCGAAGGCGTGCTCGAGACACTGGAACCCGAAGGTTACGATCTTGTGCCCGTACGGGCCTGCGACCTGGAGCAACTGCACGGATTCTTCACCGATCTTCCCAGCAACGGGCGCAATATGGACGGGTTCATCCTTCCGTCATTCTCGCTGGACGACAGCGAATCGGCGCTGCTTTCCAGCATGCATATCCCCGCGGTCGCCCTCGACGCACGGAGCGCTTCCCGCCTGCCCGCATCCGTGATGCTCGACAACAAACGCGCCATGCGCGACGCCGTACGGTTCCTGCGCCAACTCGGCCATCGCCGCATCGGATACGTCGCACATCCGAAACCGGCACCGTTCCCCGCCAGCTCGTATCTGCGCAAAGATTTCTTCCTTGATACGATGCGCGAATGCATTCCTGACGCCGAACCGGTCGTGTTCGCATCATCCAGGGATATGGATGCCATGAGCGAAGGCGAGGCCATGGCCGTCATGGCCGGCCGGATCGCCAGCAGCGAGCAGCGGCCGACCGCGCTCTGCGTCGAAACCGACGAAGCGGCGGTCGCCATCATGCGGCATCTGCGGCAGCTCGGCATACGCATCCCCGAAGACCTGTCGATCATCGGATTCGACGACCATCCGACCGCCGTAGTCGCCGGACTGACCACGTTGCATCAGGACCCGCAGCACATGGCGCGACTGGCCGCACGGCAACTGCTCGCCCTCATGCGAGGTGAGCCGTTGAGCGAAACCGTCACCACGGTGAGGGCCACACTAATCCCGCGCGCCACCACAGCCGCGGCGCCATCCCTTTCGTGACTCACCCCCGGCTACGTAGCGACACGCTGGAACACGCCCGATTGACGATAGCGAACCGGTTCGATATCCTATAAATCGAACCGGTTCGACTGCATGCTTACGCAACGAGGCAACACCTGAGCCGGACCAATAATCCACTCCAACGCATAACGAAATGCGCTACAGCAAAACCGGCTGCACCAACGGTGACGCATGCAGTCCGGCACCCCGTACAACCACAAGTGCGAGGCGGCTCCGTGGCCGCAGATGAAGAAAGGGAATCCATGAATAAGCTGTCCAAAGGAATTGCCCTGATCAGCGCCGCAGCGTTGACGCTGGGACTGGCCGCATGCGGCTCAAGCACGAACAGCGACGCAGGCCATGTCTACTTCCTGAACAACAAGCCGGAAGTCGTCGACCAGTGGAACGAACTTGCCGACATGTACACCCAGGAAACCGGCGTGCAGGTCGACATCCAGTCCGCCACTTCCGGCAGCTACGAATCCACGCTGTCGTCCGAGCTGGCCAAGAACAACGCCCCGACCATGTTCGGTATCGGCGGCTTCGACCAGTACGCCAAGTACAAGAACTACCTCGAGCCGCTGCAGGACTCCGAAGCCTACAAGCTGCTCAACGAGCAGGGCAAGCAGATGGCCCACAAGGACGGCGACGACGTGTACGGCCTGCCGTACGCCGCCGAATGGTTCGGCATCATCGCCAACAAGAAGATCATCAACGAGTACGCCAAGAAGAGCTACTCGGTCATCAAGTCCTTCGATGACATCAAGGATTTCGCCACACTCAAGAAGGTCGCCGACAGCATCCAGCAGCACAAGGACGACCTCGGCCTCGACGGCGCCTTCTCCACCCCGGCCTCGACGCCTCCAACTACTACCGTTACGCGTCGCACATGACCCAGGTCCCGGTCGCCTACGAGTACATCGATGAGGGCGTGGACTTCGAGAAGGAGCTCAAGGGCACCTACCTCGACAACTACAAGGCCCTGTGGGATCTCGAGATGAAGGACAACCCGACCGAGAACACCATGCTCGGCTCGGTCAACTACGAGGATTCCACCGCCGAGTTCTCCACCGGTCGCGTGGCGTTCTACCCGAACGGCGTGTGGGCCTACTCGCAGATCAAGGACAACGACGTGGCCGACGAGGACCTCGCCATGCTGCCGTACTACATGGGCTTCCCGAACGAAAGCAAGTATGCGGCGAACTCCATCTACGACATCTCCTGGTCCGTGAACAAGAACGCATCCGAGAAGGACAAGAAGGCGACGCTCGACTTCATCAAGTGGATGGTCACCAATGACGACGCCAAGAAAATCCTCGCCAAGGACATGGGCTTCGCCGTGCCGTTCACCACGTTCGACAGCGAAGACTTCCAGCCGGACAACCCGCTCACCAAGTCCGCGCTCAAGCTGGAATCCGATGGTCTGACACCGATCCACGGCGCCTACATCCCCGGTCAGGCATGGGCCGACGGCGTGGCCAACGCACTGCTCGAATACGCCCAGGGCACCGGCGACTGGAACGGCGTCAAGAAGGCGTATCTCGACGATTGGACCAGCGCATGGAACGACTACGAGTCCAACTTCGGCATGCTGCCGCCGGTGCACAAGTGATGCGCGCGCATAAGCAACGAATGCGATAACCGGCAGCCACGGACAAAGCAGTTGACATCGCTGCAATCGTCATAGCTGCCCACAACACAGTGCGGTTCCGTCGTCGTGCGTCATGCACGGCGGCGGAACCGTTCGCGTAATGGTTCGTGTAATGGAAGGAATAGATTGACGATGATTGCCGACCTTGGCTCATTGATGACCCTGCGACGTGAGTCCAGCCGCGCGATCAACGCGGAGAATCCGACCGGGGAGCCCGGCCGCGGCGGCATCGCCGCCAGCGAACTGGGCCCGTCGCGCAAGGGCAGCCCCTGCCTGCGCAACATTCCCAGCGGCGAAACGGTCACATTGGCCGACATCGACGGCCCCGGCTGCATCCGTCATATCTGGATCACCGTCGACGAAAAGACCACGGACGCCGACTGTTTCGTGCTGCGTGATCTGGTGCTGCGGTTCTACTGGGATGACGAAAGCGAGCCGAGCGTGGAGTGCCCGCTCGGCGATTTCTTCTGCTGCGGATTCGGCCGCGCATGCCTCGTCAACTCCGAACCGGTGGCCGTGGTGCCCAACCGCGGGTTCAACATGTTCTTCCCGATGCCGTTCGCCAGGCACGCGCGGGTGACGCTCGAGAATCAGCATGCGAACACAATCGGCGCGTTCTTCTATCAGATCGACTACAGCCTGTACGACGATCCGCTGCCACCCGATACCGCCTACTTCCATGCGCAGTGGCGTCGCCAGCGGCTGACCGAGCTGGGCAATGATTATGTGGTGCTCGATGGCGTACGCGGCTCGGGGCAGTATGTGGGTACCTATCTGGCGCTGACCACGCTCGAACGGTACTGGTGGGGCGAAGGCGAGTTCAAGTTCTATATCGACGGCGACCGCGAATACCCGACGATCTGCGGCACCGGTACCGAGGACTACTTCGGCGGCTCGTGGAGCTTCGCCAAGCAGGTGAACGGGAAGACCGTGGAGCAGAACTACTGCACGCCGTACATGGGGTATCCGTATTACTCCGCGCACGATGAACTGGTGCACAACGATTATCACAACGACGACTGCCCGCCGATGCGCGGCTTCTATCGCTGGCACATCCCCGATCCAATCCGTTTCCGCTCCGATCTGCGCGTGACCGTGCAGCAAATCGGCGTGGGCCATCGCGGCTTCTTCGAGCGGCAGGACGACGTGGCATCGGTCGCGTACTGGTATCAGCGCGAGCCGCATGCCGCATTCCCCACGCTGCCGGATCGCGAGTACCGCTGGCCGCGGTGACGAGCGCAATGAGACGAGGCGGGCGAGGAGCAGATTCCATGCTCTTCGCCCGCCTCATTGCGTTGGCGCGAAGGATGCGGAAGTCTACGGAAGAATCACGGAGGATTTTCGAAACGACTGGTTCAGTTCTCGGCCAAACTACGCCCGCGACACGCGGGGAGTGACGTAATCGCGCGAGAAGAATGACACAGTTGCAAACGTTTATTGCAATCGCTTGCAGTCTGTAAAACGGCGAAAACAGCGGTAAAAATGTGCGGTTTTGATTACTTTGTCTATCCGGGATTAGCTGTTCTGCCGAGAGATGGATTGCACTCGTTTGCATTCTTCTGGGAAACAGTGCATAATAGATTCTGTCGCCGGAAGCAACGGTGCCGATGGCGCCGACTCAACGAAGATGGGACCGGCAGCATTTAGGGAAAGGTTCGAAGATGAATCGTACAATCAAATCCGCAGCAGCGATATTCGCCGTGGCAGCCATGTCCATCAGCATGGCCGCGTGCGGCAGCGACACCAACTCCAACGCCGAGGGCGGAGACAACGGCAAGGTCTACTACCTGAACTTCAAGCCGGAAGCCGCCGATCAGTGGAAGGACCTGGCACAGGCCTACACCGACGAAACCGGCGTAGAAGTCACGGTGGAGACCGCGGCATCCAACACCTACGAGCAGCAGCTCAAGTCGGAGATGGCCAAGTCCAACGCCCCCACCCTGTTCCAGGTCAACGGCCGGTCGGCTACGCCAACTGGAAGGACTACACGGCGGACATGTCCGACACCGAGGTCTACAAGCAGCTGCAGAACCCGGATGTCGCACTCAAGGACGGCGACAAGGTCGTCGGCGTGCCGTACGTCATGGAGACCTACGGCCTGATCTACAACAAGGACATCCTCAACAAGTACTTCGGCCTGTCCGGCGCGAAGGCCAAGTCTATCGACGATATCGACTCCTTCAAGACGCTCAAGGCCGTCGCCGACGACATGCAGGCCCGCAAGGATGAGCTCGGCATCAAGGGCGCGTTCACGTCCGCCGGCTTCGATTCCAGCTCCGACTGGCGATTCAAGACCCACCTGGCCAACCTGCCGCTCTACTACGAGTTCAAGGAAGACAACGTCACCGAGCAGCCGGCCACCATCAAGGGTACCTACCTGGAGAACTACAAGAACATCTTCGACCTGTACATCACGGACTCCACCACCGAGCCGTCTCAGCTGAGCTCCAAGACCGGCGATGACGCGAACTCCGAGTTCGCACTCGGCGAGGCCGCCTTCTACCAGAATGGCACCTGGGCATGGACCGATCTGCAGAACGCCGGCATGACCGCCGAGCAGGTGGGCATGATGCCGATCTACATCGGCGGCCCGGACGAGCAGGACGAAGGACTCACCACCGGTTCCGAGAACTACTGGTGCATCAACTCCAAGGCCTCCGAGGCCGACCAGAAGGCCACCGCCGAGTTCCTCAAGTGGGTCATCACTTCCGACACCGGCAAGGAGGCGCTGAGCACCGAGATGGGCTTCACCACCCCGTTCAAGACCTTCGATGACGTCAAGACCGACAATCCGCTGGTTGCGGCCGCCGTCGCCGATCAGAAGTCCGGCAAGACGCAGGTCAGCTGGAACTTCACCATGATGCCGTCCGAGCAGTGGAAGAACGATCTCGGCAACGCGCTCCTCGAGTACGCACAGGGCACCCAGAGCTGGGATGCGGTCAAGACCGCGTTCGTGGACGGCTGGGCCAAGGAGTACTCGGCCGCGCACGCGTCCTGAGTCCGACTCCAGCGCAATAACCGACCAGCATGCCGCGTCAGAAGTTCGTTGATTATATCGTCGGCTCCCCTTGTCAGGGGAGCTGGCCCGCAAAGCGGGACTGAGGGGTAGTTACTCGTCAACGAATTTCCGACGCAGGACACTAGCACAACATAAATCGCACAACTCAATACAACATAACTCAACAGTGTCATGAGCGCTCAACGGTTCACCCAGCGTCCGCCGTCAGCAGCATCGCCCCAGTCGGCTGTCAGCCCATGACCACGCAACATCAACGAACGGGGTTTCGATACCATATCGGAACCCCGTTTTTACGATGGTGTCTGGTCGTCAGCCCTTCGCCTCGGTCGTGCTGGACCGCACCAGCAGCTGCGCGGGAAAGACCTCAAACGGCTTGGCCGTCTTCCCTGTCTCGATGAGATCAAGGGCTTTGAGCGCCGCGCTTGTCGCCATCGCGATCGGATCCTGCCGCACGGTCGTCAGCCCGACCTCATTGGCGTAGAAGCTGTCGTCGTATCCGACCATGGACACGTCGAACGGCACACGAAGACCAGTGCGCGCCAGCTGGAACATGAGCGGAATCGCGATACCGTCTTCTTGGCATGCGATGGCGGTCGGCATGCGATCCATCGAGAGCAGCTCGGTGGTCGCCCGGCTGATGCGGTCGTCGCCGTCCGCGATGACGATGGTGGTCAGGTCGATACCGGATTGTTCGCATATCTGCGCGAACGATTCGTATCGCTGCTGCACGCTGAAGTGCAGCGTCACGGCACGATCGGTGCGGACGTACGCGATGCGCCGATGCCCCAGCCCGATAAGGTGCCGGGCGAGCAGCTTCGACCCCTGATCGTCGTCGATGTTGACCGCAGCGTTGAAACCGGTGTTCGGCATCACGCAATTGATGCCGACGATTGGCACACCGACAGTGACCAACTGGCTGATCTCGTCGGTATCGATGTCGAACGAAGCGACGATCACGGCGTCGGCGTTGCGGCGTATCGGCAGCATGTCGAAGAACTCGCGGCGCTCCTCAATGCTGGAGATCTGGAAAATCGACAGGTCGTAGCCGTTCGCATGGAACACTTGGTTCAGTCCTTCGATAATCGAAGCGCTGAACCATAGGCGGATGTGATCGCTCATCAGCAGGGCCACGCGCAGCGCGCGCCCGGACTTGAGCACCATGGCTGAGCGGGAGATCGAGAAGTTCAGCTCCTCGGCGATGGCCAGCACCTTGGCTCGTGTCGCTTTCGACACGAGCTCCGGCCGGGTGAACGCACGGGAGACCGTGGAGACGGAAACGCCGGCCTTGTTGGCCACGTCTTTGATGTTGGTTCCCATGCCGGTCTCCTTTGCAGCGAGATACGTCTATGACACAACAATAAACGCGGACGGCGTCGACCACGAGCTGAACAGTCGATAAGACAACGTTATCATGCGTGCTAATCTGCGTTGGGAATGCCGAGAAATCAGTATTTCCAGTATTTCACTCTGGTGTTTGACGGCGAGGAAGGAGTGGTGGACACGCCTTTTATGACAACGTTTGACCATCGGTCATACGCGTGGTATGGTAACCTTAAACCGGTTCGATTTGGTGCTATTCAGCACTAAGGAGACTGAACAATCCCAAATTTGGACCACTCGCACGCGGTAGTGCGGGTGTGCTCAAGGAGGAGAAAGTAGGCTGGCATGATTTCTATGACTGGCAAAGCGATTCGCAGGTGGTGGGCTTTGTTCGCCCTGCCTACGTTCGCAGCATTCATGATTGGTTTCGTGGTGCCCTTCATCATGGGCCTGTACCTGAGCTTCTGCAAGTTCAGCACGGTGACGGACGCCCAGTTCATCGGCATTGACAACTACGTCAACGCGGTGCAGGACAAGGAGTTCTGGAACGCATTGGTGTACACAGTGCTGTTCACAATCGTGACGACCATCGTGATCAACGTGGCCGCATTCGCGATCGCATACATGCTCACCAAGAAGTTCGCAGGCACCAACGTCTTCCGTTCGGTGTTCTTCATGCCGAACCTTATCGGTGGCATCATCCTGGGCTACATCTGGCTGCTGCTGCTCAACGGCGTGCTGGCCCACTGGGGTTGTTCGATCACCTCCTCGGGTGTGTATGGCTTCTGGGGCATGGTCATGCTGTACTGCTGGCAGCAAATCGGCTACATGATGATCATCTACATCGCCGGCCTGCAGGCGCTTCCGGGCGACGTGCTCGAAGCCGCCGCGGTTGACGGCGCAACCAACACCCAGACGCTGTTCCAGGTCACGATCCCGCTGATGATGCCGTCCATCACCGTGTGCTCGTTCCTGACCGTCACCGGTGGCTTCAAGATGTTCGATCAGAACCTTGCTCTTACCAACGGCGCCCCGTCCAACAGCTCCGAGCTGCTGGCCCTGAACATCTACCGCACGTTCTACGGCCGCGCAGGCTTCGAGGGCGTCGGCCAGGCGAAGGCCGTCGTGTTCTTCATCATCGTGGCGCTGATCGCCATCATCCAGAACCGTCTCACCACTAGCAAGGAGGTGTCCGCATGAGCGAGAAAGTCAAGCATCCGGTACTGTGGACCACGCTGTTCACCATCATCTCGCTGGCTTGGGTGTTTCCGATCGTCCTCGTGGTGATCAACTCGTTCAAGCAGAAGGCATACATCAGCCGCAACGCGTTCTCGATTCCGACCGGCAAGGCGTTCGTCGGACTGCAGAACTACACGCGCGGCATCAAGCGCACCAATCTGATCGAATCCTTCGGCTGGACCGTTGTGGTCACGGTCGGCGCAGTGCTGCTCATCCTGCTGTGCACCTCCATGTGCGCATGGTGGATCGTGCGTGTGAACAACCGCACCGCGAAGTCCCTGTACCTGCTGTTCCTGTTCAACATGATCGTGCCGTTCCAGATGGTCATGTTCACCCTCTCCAAGATTGCCGATATGCTCGGCCTGAACACTCCGTGGGGCCTGTGGATCGTGTATCTGGGCTTCGGCGCCGGTCTGGCCGTGTTCATGTTCACAGGCGTAATCAAGGGCATCCCGCAGGAGCTTGAGGAGTCCGCAATGATCGACGGCGCCTCCGTGCCGCGCATCTTCTTCCAGATCGTGCTGCCGATCATGCGCCCGTCCGTGATCTCGGTCGCCATCCTGCAGGCCATGTGGATCTGGAACGACTTCCTCCTGCCGTACCTGACGTTGGACATGCGCCGATTCAAGACCATGTCGATCGCCATCCAGTACCTCAAGGGTGGTTATGGCTCGGTGGATATGGGTGCCATGATGGGCTGCCTCGTGCTGGCCATCATCCCGATCATCATCTTCTACCTCGTGTGCCAGAAGTACATCATCAAGGGTGTGATGGCTGGCGCCGTCAAGGGCTGACGATTACAAGCCGAAGGGGGGCTTCCCGGATTGTTCCGGGAAGCCCCCTTTCGTATGCGCATTGGAGCGCGCGGCTCTGGCCTCTTTCTTCACCGAACTGGAATACACCTAGTATCTTGCGTCAGCAATTCGTTGAATACATTGGAGGCTCCCCTTGTCAGGACAGCACCGTAAAGCAAACAGCGGAGCTGTTTGTAGGTGCTGTGCGAGCCGACAGGCGAGCCGGCAAACCGCGCGCGAAGCGCGTCCCTGATTGCAGGACGAGCTGTCGGCATAGCCGACTGAGGGGTAGTCATCAGAAAGCTAGTCGACCTTTTGGGCTCTCCCCCAGTCAGCTTCGCTGACAGCCCCCCCTCGTCAGAGGGGGCCAATCCGCTTAGACAATTGCGAGACAGACCACTAGCATCTCTAGACATGCAGAATCATGCCAACCCGCAATTCGACTGACGAGCCACATATCTTGCTTACGAGGGGCTGATTTGGGGGTTGCGGAACATCTATCTGCGCTACGAGGGGCTCTCGCCTGTGGTACCGCGCCCTGAAAACCGCGTCATCCCAACGCCGTTAAACCGTTTTGGGGCGTTGATACTCCAGTGGGCAGCCCCTCGTAACGCAGATAGACCTTCCCGACAGCCCAAATCAGCCCCTCGTAAGCAAGATAGGCAGCATGCAGCTTATACAACCCCTCACGCCCACGTCACCACCGCGTATGCCCGCCCGCGCGCAGTCCTTTACAACACGGCTGCACCCCTCTCTGTACATCCACGCGCCCAACAAGGCATACAAAAAGCGGCTTCCCGGGAAGACCCAGAAAGCCGCTAAGGGAAGGAGGAGAAAGAAAATTTAGTCGAGCAGTATCCAGACCGTGGTGTCCTGCGGCAGAGCGCCGTCAGCGGTCAGATCGCCGGAGGCGAGCACGACCTCGCCGGCGGGCAGCGTCAGCGCCGTCGCACCGAAATTGGTGTAGCTGGCGAAACGGCGTCCGTCCGTGCTGGGGCGGGAGTACGCGATCACGTCGTGTCCGGCATCGATGGCCGCGCAGTCCGCAGTATCGGCGGTTGCGGTAAGCAGCGAAGCGCGCAGAGTCAATGTGGCCCGATACAGGTTCAGCATCGACGCGTCATCCGCAGCTTCGGCGTCGGCGGCATAATCCTTGTACCACAGTGGCTGCGGCAGATGCGGGTCCGCGCTGGCCGAACCGTCGGCCTTCTTCGCCGGGGAGAATCCGAACGATGCCCCGGTGCCGAATCCCTCGTTCCAATCAGCGGGTGCAGGCACGTCGGCGGCGACCCACGGCAGAGGCACGCGGCAACCGTCGCGACCCTTTTCGATGAACCGTTCGCGGGTGAAGAACGGGGTCGGGTCCTCGAGACGATCCCACGGGATGTCCGCCACTTCAGGCAGACCGAGTTCCTCGCCCTGATAGATGTACACCGAACCGGGCAGGCCGAGCTCCATCAGAATCGCCGCGCGCGCACGCTTGGTGCCGAGCTCGCGATCTTCGAAGTAGCTGGTGCCGTCGCGCAGCAGCCAGTCCTTGGCGAGCTGGTGATGCGACGAGGCGGGCACCTGCGGAAGACCGTAACGCGAAACGTGACGCGGCACGTCATGGTTGCTCATCACCCAGGTCGTCGTCGAATCGTGCGTTTCCTCGGCGGAGCGCAGACCGGCGAGGATTGCCGCGCGCATCGCGTCCACATCCCAGTTCGCTTCGGCGAATTCGAAGTTGAACACCTGGCCGAGTTCATCGGTGCTCGCATACAGATGCTGGTGTTCCGGCACGACCCATGCCTCGCCGACGGCGAATCGCGGCGGGTTGTACTCGTTGAACACCTCACGCCATTCGCGGTAGATGTCGTGCACTTCTCGACGGTCCCAGAGCGGGCTCGTGAAGTCGTGGCAGAGGCCGTGCTGCACGGCCAGCGGGTCCATCTGGTCAAGCGGCGTGGATTCCAGATCCTTGGCCAAGCCATGCGCTACGTCGATGCGGAAACCGTCGGTGCCGTGATCGGACCAGAAGCGCAGGGTCTTCTTGAACTCCTCGTGGATGTCCGGGTTGTTCCAATTGACGTCCGGCTGCTGCTTGGCGAAGATGTGCAGGTACCACTGGCCGTCGGGCACCTGTTCCCACGCCGGACCACCGAACAGGGAAATCCAGTCGTTCGGCGGCAGCTCGCCATGCTCGCCACGGCCGTCGCGGAAGATGTAGCGGTCGCGTTCGGGCGATCCGGGTCCTGCGGCCAGCGCCTCCTGGAAGAAGACATGCTTGTCGGCGGTATGGTTCGGCACGATATCGACGATGACTTTGATGCCGGCTTCGTGCGCGGCAGCGACCATGGCGTCGAAGTCGTCCATGGTTCCCAGACGCGGATCGACATTGCGATAGTCGATGACGTCGTAGCCGCCGTCCGCCAGGTCGGAGGGATAGAACGGGCTCAGCCAGATGGCGTCTACGCCGAGCGTCTTGAGATAGGGGATTTTCTCGGTGACGCCTGCGATGTCGCCAAGTCCGTCACCGTTGGCGTCTTTGAAGCTACGCGGATAGACCTGATAGACGACAGCTTGCTTCCACCAGTCATCGCGCTTGTTATTCGCGGTCACGGGTTCCCTCCTTATGGCGTATATCGCCATTTATTATATGGTGTACGTTCGTACATAATTACTGCAATCGCGTCGGCCTCACGCACCATTATTGTGCTGCGTGAAACCGACGCGACGCATGGCGCCGAGCGCAGTGCTCGTACGCTACTGGCTACTGGCTACTGAGCGTCGAATGCCTTGGATTCCGGCAGCATGCCGAGGACGTTCTTGTTATTGTCCCAATCCTTCTTCCAGCCGTTCGTGAACGCGCTTTCAAAGTCGGACCACTGGCCGCCGCCTTGCACGTAGTTGAGCAGCGCGCTGGCCAGATCATCCTGCCACTGCTGGCTAGGCAGCGGGAAGCTGGTGACGGACTTCTTGCCTTCATCCGCGTAGGAGCGGGCGAGCTTGGTAAGCGGGTTATCCGGCTGATCGTCATCGCCGAACGTGGTGAACGGGACCGAGAAGCCCATCTCCTTGGAGAGCGCATTCTTGCTCTCATCCGAAGAGACCATCCACTTGATGAAGTCGAGCGTGGCCTGCTTGTCCTTGTCGGACGCGTTCTTGTTCACCGCCCACGAAGCGTCGTACGCGCCTGCAGGGCCGTACTCGTCTTCTCCGTCGATGCCCATCCAGTACGGCAGCATGCCGAGGTCCTCGTCAGCCACGTTGTTGTCCTTGATCTGGGTGTAAGCCCACACGCCGTTCGGGTAGAACGCGACGTCGCCGAGCGCAAACTCAGAGGTGATGTCGTCGTAGGTCTTCGAGCTGAGCATGGAGCTCTCAGTCGGGCTGTTCTTCACTTCGAGATCAAACAGATCCTTGTAGTTTTTCAGATAGGTGCCCTTGAGATCAGTGGTGAACGTGGTGTTGTCGTCACGGAATTCGTAGAACAACGGCAGTCGGGTCATATGTGACACGAAGCGGTAAGGGGAGGAGTCCAGGCCCGGCGTCGCCATCGCAGCCTGGATGCCGAGGTCGTCCTTGTGCTTGTTCATGTCCTCGACGACCTTCTTCAAGGTGTCGTAGTCCTTGATGTCGGCGTCGGACTTGATGACTGCGTAGTCCTTCTTGGCGTATTCGTTGACGATCTTCTTGTTGTAGATGATGCCGTACCACTCGGCCGCATATGGCAGGGTGTAGGCGTCGTCGCCGACCTTATGCGAGTTGGTCTTGCCTTCGTCGTTGAGCAGCTTGTACACGTCGGTATCCTGCAACGGTTCGAGATACTTCTGGTACTTGGCGAACTCGTCGTAGCCGGCGATGGTGAACATGGTCGGAGCTTCGGACTTGGCCAGTTCGGAGGTCAGCGTGGGCTCGTAGCTGCCGGAGGACGCGGTCTGGATGTCGACCTGCACGCCGGTCTGATCGGTGTAGTCCTGCGCAAGTTGCTGCAGTTGATCGACCACCTCAGATTTGCTATTCAAGAAATAAACATGACCCTTATTCGGATCGGCCGCAGTGCTTCCGCAGGCGGCGAGGCTGAACATGGTGACGGCCGCAACGCCTGCGGCGAGGATTCTCTTCATGTTCATGGTGCTCATCGGCGTTATGCTCCTTCCGCATATACCGAACATCTATGTCCGGCGATCTGTTCTTCTCAAAGGGGCCTCTGAACTATGCTCAGCGACTCGTTACTGTAAGCGTTGATGACAACGATATCACGCGATGCAATCATGTACATAATCGGCGTGTTACCGGGGATTACTTGATATTTCAAGCGTTTTCTCATACCATCCGATTGCAGCTCTGGTGAATACGTTGCCAAGGTACTGTGCATGAATCGGCAAACAGGCGACTCCCCGTGGGCCACGCCCGCTACAATGACGTGTATCCATCCGCCCGCCCCTCAAGGAGATGAATCATGGGCTTTATGTCTCCGGATTCCGCATTCATGCGCGGACTGAGCAATACCGTAGATGCCATCTGGATCAACCTGCTCATGATCATCACCAGCATTCCACTGATCACCATCGGCGCGGCGCTCACGGCCGGACACGATGCCGCGCGGCGCGTGGCAATCGCGGAAGGTCATGTCACCGCGAACTATTTCAAGGCATTCCGCGCGAATTTCCTCAAGGCCACGGGGCTATGGATTATTTTCGGCACCACGGGAGCCGGCCTCGTGTATTCATGGGTGGTGTTGCAGATCACGCCGCTGCTCATCCCCAAAATCGGTCTGACCTTGGTGTGGATCATCGGATTCGAATGGGTGTGGGCGTTGCAGGCGCGCTTCGAGAACTCCTTCGGCGGAGTACTGGCGAACGCGTTCATCTTCGGCGTCTCGCGCATCGGTGCCACATTGGTATTGGTCACGATCGACGCTATCTTCCTCGGCCTGCTCGTCGCCTCATGGGTCTACATGCCGCAAGGCCTGTTCCTGCTGATAGTCCTCGGCTACGGATCGGTGCTGATGCTGCATGTGCCGATCCTCGAGCGCGTATTCGCCGCATACGTCGCCCCGTCTGACGCGTCAGACACGTCCGCCCCGTCCAGCACGTCCCCGCAAAGGCAATAGCGCATGGGCAAAGTCACACTGCAGGACGTTGCCAAGGCGGCTGGAGTCTCCACCGCCACCGCATCATGGGCGATCAACGACAACAAGAACGTACGCATTCCCGAAAACACGCGCCGCAAAGTCCGCAACGTCGCCGAACGTCTCGGATACCATTCCAACGCGTTTGCCCGAAGTCTCGCGCGCGGCAAGTCCGATCTAATCGGTTTCATCAGCGATGGTGTCGCCACATCTCCATTCGCCGGACGAGTCATTCAAGGCGCGCAGGACGAAGCATGGCGCAACGGCAAAATCCTGTTGGTAGTCGATACCGACGGCAATGCGACCATTGAGCGAAAGGCCTTTTCGTTCATGCTTGAGCATCAGGTTGAGGGAATCATCTATTCAAGCTGGGTGCATCGCGCCATTACGCCACCTGACGAGCTGGAACGCACTACGTCCGTATTGGTGAACTGCTTTGACGAATCGGGTCGATTCCCCGCTGTGGTCCCCAATGAAGTGCAGGGCGGACAGTCCGCTACCGAGTTGTTGCTGCAGGCGGGGCATCGTCATGTTGCGTTTGTGAACGAGCCAACCGCATCGCCTGCGTCGGTCGGCCGCCTCGAAGGGTATCGTCAGGCACTTGCCGCACACGGATTGGCATACGACCCCGCAATGGTCGTTGACGCAACAGCCGACCAGGAAGGCGGTTACGGAGCGGCCGACGCAGTGCTGAAGACCGGCGCCACGGCAGTGTTCTGTCATAACGACCGCACTGCCATGGGTTTGTACGACGCGCTTCGCGAGCGAGGCTTACGTGTGCCCGACGATTTGTCGATTGTCGGATTCGATAACCAGGAGGTCATTTCCGCACACCTGCATCCCGCACTCACGACGGTCGGACTGCCGCAATATGACCTTGGTGTATTAGGCGTACGCTCGTTGCTGACGCTGAATAAGACGCCCGACGCCGACTACGACAGCAGCGAAACCGATCGCATCGAAGATAGCAAAACGCACCGCTTCGAGCCATTGCTGGTGGGCTGCCCTTCAGTGATGCGCGATTCTATCCGCGCCTATCGCGGGTAGTCGGCAGCGCGAGACACGCGCCATTCCTAGAGGTTTGCGTCATGGCTTGACAGGTATGGTTTGAATGTTTATCATATTGCTTAATCGCTTAAATGCTTAAGCGCTTAAATTAAATCAGGACAATACAATAAAGCATGTTTCTAATGCGCGGAGCTGCGCAGTAGAAACAGCCAGGATACCGTTCGCCGCGAAACTGCACACAAGTCCGGTAGCCCGACCACAGAGCAATCGGCGAGCGGTCGTCAACCGACCATATAGGAGTGATGATCATGCCAAAGCTGTACTACCAATTCCCTGGCACGTGGTTCGGCGACTGCATGCCGTTCGGCAAGGGCAACGAGTTCTTTCTGTATCACCAGCGCGACAATCGCAATCCGGAACCATTCGGCGAACCGTTCGGCTGGGATCTGGCCACAACCTCTGATTTCGTGCATTACAAGGATTGCGGTGTAGCCGTGCCGCGCGGCGGGGACGACGAGCAGGATCAGTTCATATTCGCGGGATCGGTGTTTGAAGGGGAAGGGCAATACCATATCTTCTACACCGGGTACAACCGCGATTACCCCCAGCAGGGCAAGCCGGCGCAGGTGCTGATGCACGCAGTCAGCGATGATTTGTACCACTGGACGAAAACCCAGGACGCCATCACCTTCACTCCGCAAGAAGGCTACGATCCAGACGATTGGCGCGACCCGTGGGTCATTCGCGACGACGAACATGACCAGTATCTGCTAATCCTCGGAGCCCGTAAGATCGGCCCGAAAACGCAGCAGACCGGCCGCACGGTGAAGTTCACGTCTAAAGACCTCAAGAACTGGACGTTCGAAGGTGACTTCTGGGCTCCGAACCTGTACACGATGCATGAGATGCCCGATCTGTTCAA
Source organism: Bifidobacterium sp. UTBIF-68 (assembly GCF_006408855.1). NCBI lineage: Bacteria > Bacillati > Actinomycetota > Actinomycetes > Bifidobacteriales > Bifidobacteriaceae > Bifidobacterium > Bifidobacterium sp. UTBIF-68. The sequence goes on from NZ_JFAN01000023.1 coordinate 78,578, forward strand.
GATGGGCGAGTGGTGGTATCACATCGTTACGGAATACAGCGATCGGCACAAGATGGTGTATCGCATGGCCAAGAGTCTCGACGGCCCGTGGATCGCACCCGATGATGACGCGTTTGACGGCAGCGCCTATTATGCCGGACGGACCTTCGAACTAGGCGGACGACGAATCCTCTTCGGCTGGGTTGCCACCAAGGAAGACTGCGATGACGCAAAGAACTTCGAATGGGCTGGCACCTTCGTCCCTCACGAGGTCTACCAGCGTACCAACGGCACACTTGGCGTGCGCATTCCCGACACGGTCTGGGATGCGTTCAACGACCGCGAGCAAATCGTGACGAATGCGGTAATCGACGGTACTGACGCTCGCCGTAACGCCGTGCTGGCCGAGGGCTGCGGAGACCTGTATTCGTTTGAAGCGGACGTCACGTTCAGCGAGGGAACGCGATCCTTCGGTCTCCGCGTCTACCGCGATGAGGCAAGCGAGCGTGGCTATCAGTTCATCTTCCCGATTGGTGAGCATCGCTACGTATTCGAAGGCAGCCCGAACTTCCCGTGGTTCAACTGTATGAATATCGGGCTGGAGCGGCCAATCGAACTGGTTGCCGGGCGTGAATATCACATTCAGCTCATCGTGGACGATACCATCGCCACTCTGTACGTCAATGGCGTCGCACTCAACGCGCGTATGTACCAGCACCCAGGCGACGCATTAAGCATGTTCGTCACCGACGGCACACTCACCGTCACGAATGCGACCATCAGTCGTGGACTCAAGGAGGTGTGAGCCACAGTCACCACCGTATGTTTGCGAACCGATACGTTCGCCTGTGATTCATCCGTACACCATATGAACGCCGCCGGGCGCAACCGGCGGCGGGCCTCCAACCTACGCGCGGCCGGCGGGCACGACTTGTGCAATGACGATGTCCGCTCCCCCGCCCTGTATTGCAACAACAACGAAGTTATGGCATTCCATAGGAGGGAAACCATGAAGAAGATTATCAAAGCAACGGCCGCAATGGCAGCGGCAGGTCTGTCTCTGGGATTGATCGCCGGGTGCGGTTCCGGCGACTCCAATGCAGACAAGGGTCATGTCTACTTCCTGAGCATGAAAGCAGAGCAGGCTGATCAGATTCGTGAGCTTGCAGATAATTTCACCGCAGAGACCGGCATCGAAGTAGATGTCACCACAGCATCGTCTGGCACATACGAACAGACGCTGAAGAGCGAGCTCGCCAAATCCGAAGCGCCAACCGTGTTCGATGTGGACAACAACGACTTCCTCAATTGGACCGATTACTACGCAGACATGTCCGATACGAACATGTACAAGGACCTCACCAAGCAGGACTACGCCATGAAGAATGGCGATGAAATTGGCGCTGTGCCTTACGTGATGGAGCGGTACGGCATCATCTACAACAAGGCCTTGCTGCAGAAGTATTTTGATGCCAACTGGTCAAGCGTGAAGGACGTTGAGACGATCAACAACTTCGATACGCTGAAGACCGTGGCTGACGAGATTCAGGCGCATAAAGATGACCTCGGTATCAAGGGCGCGTTTACGTCAGCGGGCTTCGATACGAGTTCGATCGGGCGGTTTGGCGATCAGCTCGCCCACGTGCCGGTGTATTACGAGTATCGTGATCAAGGCGTGACGCAACTTCCTGCCACAATCTCCGACACATACATTCCGAATTTCAAGAAGATCTTCGACCTGTATATCACTGATTCGACCACGCCGGCCAGCCAGCTTTCGAGCGCCACCATGGATGACGCCAATTCGGAATTCGCGCTTGGCGAGGCCGTGTTCCTGCAGAACGGCACGTGGGGTTACTCGCAAATCAAGGATCAGAACGTACCTGACGAGGACATGGGCGTGCTGCCGATTTATATTGGCGCTGAAGGCGAGGAGAAGGCCGGCCTGACAGTCAGCTTCCTGTACTTTGCGATGAACAAGAACGCTTCCGAAAAGGATCAGCAGGCGACCCGTCAGTTCTTGGACTACATCCTGCAAAACGATGATGCACGCAAGTTGGTCACCGACGAGATGGGATTCGAGACACCGTTCAAGTCATATGCAGAAAACGGATACAAGACCACGAATCCGATTCATCGCGCCAACGATACCTACGCAGCCAAAGGCAATTACGATATTGTGATCTATCCTCTGCCGAGCACGCAATGGGTGATGAGCCTCGGCAATGCGATGCTTGAGTATGCGCAGGGCACCGGCGACTGGGATACGGTCGCGTCCGCCTTCGTGGATGGTTGGGCGTCGGAATACAAGACCACGCACTGATTCGAAGCGACCGGCATTGAAGTGGTAATCGGGACTTAGCGTCCTGATTACCACTCGGGAATAAGCCGCTTAGCATGCTGGTGTGCTCGTGAGCACGTTGCTTACGAGCACACCAGCATATTCCGTATGGGTATCAGGGCGCATTTCCAGATGGACAGGAGAATATGGGCAGCAGAGGGGGCCAAAATACCAACACTGTCTGCCTCACGGCAACGGTCCTGCAATTACGGACGAGCTACGCGCGCAGCAGCGGCTCGGCGATGGCCTGGATCACGGATTCGGGCATGTGGGAATCGTCGAACTCGTGGCCGGGATGGCTGCTCTTGGTGCTTTCCAGCGTGTGCAGCGCATTGAGCGCACGAGCGCCGTCAGCCTTGATGAGCCGGTAGGCACGTTCCTTGGCCAGATAGTCGATCTGTGCGTTGTACAGCACAGTGAACGCATCCTCAATCGCCGGATCGTCGGCGTACCGCAGTCCGTTCGTCGCGTAAATCGACACGGCCTGTGCGACCGGCGCATCCGCAACCGTGACGGACAGGCTCAGCGTCTCGGCGTCGTACGACACATCCGGCACGACCTCAGCGCCGCCAACCGTCACAATCAACTCGTCAGCGGCGACCGGCGCCACACCGGTGAACGTCACCGTCCACGTGCGCTGCTGCGGCACCGCCGCCACATTGCCGGCCACCGGGGCGATCTCGAACGCGTTCACCGCACCACCGGCCTCCCAGCGGAAGTCCATATGCGTCACCGCGAGCGCGGCATCCGACGGCTGCGCCTGGTTGGTGCCATCGTCCTCCTTGAGGTCGAACGTACCGTTCGCGCCCGGGAACACCGCAATCTCCAGATAGCGCGGATTATCCACGGAGTTGAGGCTGCCGTTGAGCTCCTCGTCAAGCGGCTGCAACGGCACGATGCCGCCGGCCTTCGCGAAGACCGGAATGCCATCGAGCCCACGCCACGCCTCGAACTTGCGGCCTTCGGCAGAGCCCGCCTCGTACCGCCGTCCGGTGAAGAAGTCGAACCACGTGCCCTGCGGCAGCCACACGTCGGTTTTCGCCAGCTGCGCGTCGCGGTCGGACGGCGTCACAATCGGCGCGACGATCAGCTCGGTACCGAAGCGGAACTCATGCTCAACCCCGTACGCGGTGACATTTTCCGGCGACTGCCAGTACATCGGCTCGACCAGCGGCCGGCCCTCGGCGGCGGCACGCCAGTTCATCGTGTACAGATACGGCAGCAGTTCGTGGCGCAGACGCAGCGCGTCATCCATCGAGCATTCCGTCTCGGGATGGAAGTTCCACGGCTCCTTGCCGTTGAACGGCGAATCGGACGAATGCAGACGGTTGATCGGGCTGAATGCGCCAAGCTGATACCAGCGGGCCTCCAGCTCCTCGTCGCGGTAGCCGAACATGTGGCCGCCGATATCGTGGCTCCACCAGCCGTAGCCGATGTTCGATGCAGTAGCCGTGAAGTACGGCTGGAACTTGAGCGACTCCCAAGTCACGACCGTATCCCCGGAGAATCCGACCGGGTAACGGTGCGAGCCCGGGCCGGCGTACCGTGAGAACGTGAGCGGCCAGCGACCATCGCGCCCCGAATCGAGATAGTGCATGTGGTTCAGCATCCACAGCGGGTCGAGACCCTTCTGGCGGGTCACGCCGCCCTGCTGCCAGTCCAGCCACCAGAAATCGGTGCCCAGGGCTTCGAGCCCGTGGTGCAGGTCGAAGTACGTTTCCATGAATCGCGGGCTGGTCAGGTCGAACTCGACCGGCTCGCCGCCCGCCGGGTCAATTCCCATGTGTTCGGCGACTTTGGCATAGCCGTCTTCAAATGCGCGGATGCCGTCACGCGGGTGGACGTTGAGCGTCGTGCGCAGTCCATGCTCGTGCAGGATGCGCTGGAATCGCTCGGGGTCGGGGAAGAATTCGCGGTTCCACGTGTAGCCGGTCCATCCGGATCCATACTTCGGGTCGACATCGTCGACCAGGTGCCAGTCCATGTCGATCACGGCCGTGGTGAACGGCAGGCCTTCCTGCTCGAAACGATCGACAAGCTCCAGATACTCGGTTTCCGTGTACCGGTGGTAGCGGCTCCACCAGTTGCCGAGCGCGAAGCGCGGCAGCAGCGGCGTCGGGCCGGTGAGCCTGTAGAAGTCCTGCACGGCTTCGATATACCGATGACCATAGCCGAAGACATACAAATCCTTGCCGGGATGCTCGCGCGGCATGACCCACATGCCGAACGGGTTGGCCTCGCCCTTGACGGTGGCGGCTTCGGCGCCTTCGACAATCACATTCGACGCGGAGTCGTCGATCACCGCCCAACCGTCGCGGGAGACGACGCCGAGCCCCAGTTCGATCTCGCCGTCGACCGCGTCCAGCGTACGCGCAGTACCGCGCAGGTTGCCGTCCTGGGTTTCGCCGTAGTGCCACGTATTCATCTGGGAATTCGCCACACCTTTGACGACGATGCTCAGGCCTTCCTTGCTGAACGGCTGCATGTCATAGGTGAGGCGCAGCGCCGGCGTATCGATGATGAGCAGCCCGTCGCGCTCGGTCTTCGTGAACTTCGGCGGAGTGGCGGTACCGTTCGCTCCATCCGCGCCGTCCGCTCCATCCGACAACCAATCGCGATTGACAACCATTTGCGTGGCGTGGTCTTCGAACTTGCCGTCATCCTGCCATTCGAGGCGAACAAGCGATTCGGTGATGATACCGATGCGCCAACGGTCGCCTTGGATGACCGAAGCCGGGTTCATGCCCGGATGGGTGGCCAGCTGTGGAAAGGTGGACATTGGTGTGCTCCTTTGCTTGTGTTATTTTCCACGTTGTTGTTGGTGTATCTACGAACCGTCGCCGACGTGCGGGCCTCAGACATCGCGATGCGTTCCATATGTGCTCCGTCACGGTTCTTTTCATGTGGATATTGCGGATATGCTGTCACCGACGGCGACACGCATCGGGGCATTTACGCGGCGATGGCCGTGGTGTCGCGCAGCATCAGCTGCGGGGACACGGTTTCGAACCGCGGTTCGGGCAGGGGTCCTTCCATCGCGGCGAGCGCTTTGCGCGCGGCGATGGCGCCCAGGTCATTCGGGCGTTGCCGCAATGTGGTCAGTCCCATTTTGGCACTGAAGGGGATATCGTCGAAGCCGATTACCGACAGGTCACGCGGTACGCGCAATCCATATTGCGGCAACCGATACAGCACCGGAATCGCCATTTCGTCGGTCTGGAAGCAGACCGCGGTGGGCGTGGGCGACATGGTGGTCAGCTGGGCGAGCGCCGCGCCGGTCGTATCCTCATGGCCGGAGCAGCGAATCTGCGCAAGCGTGATGTCAGGATGGGACGCGGCGGCATCGATAAGGCCTTGCAGTCGGTTTTCAGCGCTGAAGCGCAGTTGGCTGCTATCGTCCGGCGCGTCGTACACGTAGGCGATGTTGCGATGGCCGAGTGAAATCAGGTGTTCGAAGGCCGTATGCATGCCCAGCTTGTCGTCAATGCACACCGCGCCGTCGAGTCCGATGGTGGACGGTGTGTTGATGCCGATGAGCGGCACGTTCACGTCTTTCAGACGACTGACCTCATCCGGGTCGATGTCGAACGAGCAGACGATGACCGCGTCCACATTGCGGCGAACCGGCAGTTCGGTGAAGAAATCATGCCGTTCCCGCGCGTTCGACAGACCGTATACGGATATGTCGTATCCGGCCGGGCCGAATACGGAGTTGAGCCCGCGGAAGACATTGGCGTTGAACCAGACGGCAATGGTATCGGCATGCAGCAGTGCGATGCGGAACGATTGGCCGGATTTCAGCGCGGCTGCCGACCGGGAGACCTGAAAGTCGAGTTTCCGCGCTGCGGCGAGGACTCGGTCACGGGTCTTCGGCAGCACAAGATCCGGCTTGGCGAAGGTTCGTGACACCGTTGGCACGGATACGCCAGCCTCTTTCGCTACCGCTTGAATGCTCGCTTTTGTCATGGCAACCTCGCTCATCAACAGTGGATAACAATCCCTCAAAAGACAACGTTATCATACACGAGCGAGAAACATGCACGTCGATCTAAGCCGCCTCATCATGCGGCGGGCGGGCGCAACCGCGCACCCACCCACCGCTAGCGCGTCGCCCATCACTAGTGGTCTGTCTCACTAATAATTGAGCGCTGCGTCTCCTGTCTCTCCCCCAGTCAGCTTCGCCGACAGCCCCCTCGTCAGAGGGGGCCGATACTGGAGACCTGTCGCGCGCGACGTCAGCGTTCGCCGCGCATGACCGCGGCCAACGACAACACACGCGGATTGCTGAAAACCTCCTCGGTATGCACGAGTCGGCCGTCGCCATCCACCAGTGGAATCCGCCAATTGGGGTACTGATCGGACGTGCCCGGCTGGTTCACTGTCGCGTGCTGGCCGGTGCCGTCCACAATCGCCGCCTGACGCAATACCGAAGGCGTGGCCGTCAGCATGCGATGCATCGCCTCGACGATCTCCTGTTCGTGCCCCAGCACATCGGCGGCGGCCGCGGCATCCAGCCACCCGCCGGAGACCAGCACGTCGAGCATCGCTTGACGTTCGGCCGCCGCCGACGCGGCGAACTGCTCGACCGGCTCGGCCAATAGGTGCAGCCGCTCGCGCAGCTGGACATGCTCGAACTCCAGGTATCCGGCCGTCGGAGGCAGATCGTGAGTCGTGACGGACGCCAGCGCCTGACGGCGATAGTCGCTTGGCGGCGCATACGGATCGCCCGCATTCGGAGAGTTGTCGATGCGCGCGAACCAGGCCACATCAGTACCCAGCACACCATGATCAGCCAACACCTGCCGCACATACTCCGGCACCGTGCCCAGATCCTCGCCAATCACCAAGCCATTCGCGCGCGTCGCCTCAATTGACAGCACCGCGATCATGGCACGATAGTCATACATCACATACGCGCCGCCCTTCGCGCCCTTGCCCATGGGAATCCACCACAGGCGGAACAAGCCGAGCACGTGGTCGATGCGCACCGCGCCGGCATGAGCGAACATGGAATGCACCATCTCGCGGTACACGCGGTATCCGGTCGCCTCGAGATAGCGCGGATTGAACGGCGGCTGGCCCCAATCCTGCCCCTGCTGGTTATAGAAGTCCGGCGGGCAGCCGACCGTGACGGAACCGAGCGCGAAGCGTTCCGGGCTCCACCACACGTCGGCGCCGAGCGCGTGCACGCCCACGGCCATGTCCTGCATGAGGCCGAGCGCCATGCCGTTGTCCTTTGCGGCCTGCTGCGCGGCAGCCACCTGCTCGTCGGCAATCCATTGCAGCCAGCGGTTGAACTCGAACAGATCGTGATGGTCGCGAATCAGTTCGGCGACTTCGGGCGACGTGCGGCCGGTGCGGCCGAACCACGAATTCGGCTCCCAAGGCGCGCCCCACACCTCGAACGCGAGGCACCAGGCGGCGAACGCGTCAAGATCGGGTCCGGCCTGCTCCTTGAACCGCGAGAACGCGACCTCGCGCTCGGGGGAGCGCGGATGGTCGAAAATCACGCGCAGAGCCGGGCGCTTCGCGTTCCACGCGGCATTGATGTCCAATGGTTCGGGATCGTCGTTGCGTGCGGCGACCGATGCGTGCAGCGCGTCCACGCGGGTGCGCTCATCGGCGGTCAACTCAGCGTATTCGGGGATGTTCTGCGGCCGGATGTACGTGACGTTGAGGAATCGGCGCGACTCCGGCAGGTACGGCGACGGCTCGAGCGGCGGCACCGGCGCGCCCGCGTGAATCGGATTGATCAGCATGAAATCGGCGCCTGTCTTCGCGCCGGCATCGGCGAGCAGCGTGGTCAGGTCGCCGTAATCGCCCACGCCCCACGACTCGTGCGAGCGAATGGAATACAGCTGGGCCATCCAACCCCAGCGCGGGTGTTCGGCCACGGTGGCCGGCAGCGGAATGCGGGCCGGGGCGACCATCAGCGTGGCCTCGTCCGTGCGATCGCCGGCTGCGACCTGCAACGTGTGATAACCGATCGGCAAATCGTCAGGTAATGCGAGGAACCGGCTCGTGGCGACATTGAGATCGGGAAGGATGTCGTTCTCGTCGCTGTGGCGAACGGTGCCGTCTTCCAGCGTGATCGTCGCCTCCGGCTCGTCGTCGGCCGCGCAATGCAAGGTGATGGTGGCCGGCTCGCCTGCGGTCGCGGTCAGGGTCGAGGACGGCAATATGCGATCGCTGGTCGCAGCATCGGCCGCGGCAAGGGACGCGTCGATTGCCTCTGGGCTGGTGGCGTCGACACCGAGTGCGCCGAGCACATCGACCAGCACATCGTCGGCGATCTCGACGTATGTGCCAAGCTGATCGATGTATGCCGTGGATACGCCGCTCGCTTTGGCAAGGCGAATCAGCGGGCGTACGAGACGCTCAGGGCTTTCATTGCGTTCCGCGCCGTCGATGGACGTGGCGGTGATGGTGCTGGATGCCGTCATTGGTGCTCCTTCTCCTTGCTGCGTGCGTTGTGCGAACGGTGCCGCGTGCGGATGCCGGCCGATGTGCGGTCGGATGGGTACTGCACACGTTTGCTTGACGTGCGACTCGTCGTTGGGTCGGGTCTGTTGAGGCTGTCAGGGACCGTCAGGACCGTTGCATGACGCTATTAACTATAACGTCGATTGACATCGTTTGCAAAGCGGCAAAACATGTTGCGCCTCAAACGGTTGAAAGTACTCGATTGTGTGAGCCGACGGGCGTGTCGCTATGTTTTCCTCCACCGTTTGCAATCCCCGGAAACCGCAAGAAGCCAAGCATATTCTCGAACCGCCTCTCCCCCAGTCGGCTTTACTGAAAGCCCGGCCTCAGAGGGCCGGTACGGCTGACGGTTGGCTCCCCTTGTCAGGGGAGCTGTCGGCGAAGCCGGCTGAGGGGTAGTCATCCGAAGGTGAGTCGACTTGGCTCGGTCTCTCCCCCAGTCAGCTACGCTGACAGCCCCCTCGTCAGAGGGGGCCGAAATACCACTGCTGTTTGCATCACGGCAACGGCCCCGCAATCGCGGACACGCTACGCGCGGCATCCTGCCGGCTCGAGCGCGCCAGCAGGGCAGGAA